>JBBSKE010000193.1:0-7072 GCA_038256595.1 Tepidiformales bacterium
ACGAAGAAGGGCTGCCAATTACCGAGTACCTGCCGGAAGACCACGAGGGTCGCGAGATCTACGGCCTGATCGAGGACCCGACGCCGGACAAGGGCCGCGCGCTGGGCAAGGCACTCGCGCGCAAGGAAGCAGGCGAGACCGCCGCTGCCGCCGAGGCCCAGAAGGCAACTCCGCCGGCTGAACGAAAACCCTAATGCCGGACTCCCGGCACCTTTCCTTTTCTGGTTGTTCGCGCGGGTAGAGTAGGGCTGACGCATCTGCCCCCCGTTGCGACCGACCAGGCGAGGTGACCAGCGATGCCCAGGATGAACGAATACCAGCACTATCTGCTGCAGGAATTCGTCGACGAATACCACGAGCACCACATGTCCCGGCGCGACCTGATTAGGCGGGCCGTGCTCATCATGGGGACGGCGCCGGCTGCCGCTGCCGCGCTCATTTCCCTCGGCTGCGGCACCAGCAACGACGAGACCCCAACGGCGACGACCTCAGCGAGTGGTTCCTCGCCTGCGGCAACGAGCGAGTCGACGGCCGCCAGTTCGGCAACGGCGAGCGGGGCGACCGCGTCTCCGCCACCCGGTTCCCCAGTCGCCAACGACCTTCGCACCGAGGACATCTCGATTCCCGGGCCGGGATCGACGCTGCTGGGGTACCTCGCGCAACCGGCGGACGCAGCGAAATCGTACCCGGGCGTGCTCGTCATCCACGAGAATCGCGGCCTGAACGAACACACCAAGGACATCGCGCGGCGCTACGCGAACGAGGGCTTCGTCGCTCTCGCCGTGGACCTTGTTTCACGCAAGGGCGGCTCGCACCCGACCGACACGGCCGCGAACACCGGCGCGCTCGGCAGCGCGGTCATCGCCGACCTGATCGCCGATATGAAGGCGTACGCGACGTACGTCCAGGGGCTAGAAGGCGTGCGCGCGAACGGCATCGGCGTGACCGGCTTCTGTTTCGGCGGCGGCTACAGCTTCGATACTGCGTTCAATGCGTCCGAGGTGACGGCGGCGGTGCCCTACTACGGCACCTGCAGGACGCCGAACGCGCTGGCGACGACGAAGGTTGCCTTCCACGTGATGTACGGCGGCAATGATGGCCGAATAACGGGCGAAGCAGCCACGGTTCGCAGCCAACTCGAAATGTCCGGCACGCCGTTCGAAGTCCAGATTTACGACGGCGCGAACCACGCATTTTTCAACGACACCGGCACGAACTACAACGAAGCGGCCGCGAAAGACGCCTGGGAGAAGACGCTGGCCTGGTTCCGCGAGCACCTCCCCGCGGCCTGACCGGGGTCGCCTCGCCGGGTTGGGCAGACTCGCGGCAGCAGGGTCGTCGGATGGCGCCGCCGCGTCCATATATAGAGGGGAGTTGGCGGGGATTTTGCGTAGCGTTCGCGAAGGTAAGCGGGCAGCGGACGGCACCGCTGGGCGCGACGTAGCATGAGCCACATGGAGAACATCACCCTCATGCCAGCCTTCGCCAGTTTCCCGGCCCGCAGTTACACAAATCGGCCGACAACGCGCAATTCGACCAACGCCCACGGGGTTTCGGCCCGATGAGAGTGCTCGTCTTCGGCGCCAGCGGATACATCGGCTCGAACCTTGTGGCCAGGCTCCATGAACAGGGATTCTCGGTGGTCGCCGCCTCCCGGCACGTCGAGGTGCTGGCCGCGCGCGGCTGGGCGGACGTCGATGTGGTCGCGGCCGATGCCCTCGATTCGGCCACGCTCGCGCCAGCGGTCGAGGGTGTCGAAGTCGCCTTCTACCTCGTGCATTCGATGGCCTCGGGTGCCGATTTCTCCGACCGCGACCGCAAGGCGGCGACTAATTTCCGGGAAGCTGCCGCGACCGCCGGCGTGAAGCGCATCATCTATCTCGGCGGTCTGATGCCGAGGGATGGGGCGAGCGAACACCTGCTCTCGCGCGCGGAAACTGGCGAGGTGCTCCGCGAGGGCAGCGTGCCGGTCACCGAAGTGCGCGCGGGCATCATCGTCGGCGCTGGCTCGGCCGGCTTCGAAGTGATTCGTGACCTCGTGAACCACCTGCCCGTTATGACGACTCCGCGCTGGGTGCGTTCGCGCACGAACCCTATCGCGCTCGACGACCTGCTCGCCTATCTCATCGCGCTGGCGAAGGCGCCAGAAACTGCAGGACAGACCTACGACGTCGGCGGCCCGGAGACCCTCGAATACCGCGAGATGCTGACGCGATTCGGCAAGGCGGTCGGCAAGCGGCGGCTCATCCTCCCGCTACCCGTGCTCACGCCTCGGCTGTCGTCGTACTGGCTCGGGCTGGTGACAGCGGTGCCGATCTCGGTCGCTCGCCCGCTGATCGACGGCCTTCGCCACGACCTGATCCCGGACGACCACGCGATACGCGCCGTCGCGCCAATTCCGCTGCACACCTACGACGATGCGATTCGCGCTGCCCTCAAGCAGGAGCGCGACCTCTCCGTGCCCGCTCGCTGGACCGAGGGCGCGCTGGCCTATCGCGGCTACAACCCGCAAGTCTCCTATTACTCGAAGGGCGAGAGCACGACGATCGAGGCGAAGGCCTCGCCGGAGAACCTCTGGAAGGTGGTCACGAGCATCGGCGGGGACACTGGCTACTTCTTCGCGAACTGGGCCTGGCGCATCCGCGGGCTGATGGACCGGGTGGTCGGCGGGCCTGGCATGCGACGCGGGCGGCGACACCCGTCGAATGTGCGCGTAGGCGATACGCTCGATTTCTGGCGCGTGGTTGCGGTCGAACCCGGCCGGCGGCTAACGCTCGCGGCCGAGATGCGTTTGCCTGGCTCGGCGATCCTCGAATTCGAGGTTGTGCCCGCCGGCGAAAGCTCCAGCAAACTCGTGACCACCGCGCGGTTTCACCCGGCCGGTGTGGCTGGCCTGGGCTATTGGCACTCGCTCTTTATCGCCCACAAGCAGATTTTCCGGCGCATGCCCGAGGCGATGGTTAAGCGCGCCGAGTGGCTCGATTCGCTGAGCAAGTGAGGGGCGCAGCGGGCAGAATGTCACACGACGCAGCGTCCCGCATTGACCCACCCGGAACCTGATTTTACGTGGCAAGGTTAGCCATTCAAGGCGCTTTACCCCATGCGCCAACGCGTGAGTCGCATTGCAAATTCATGTCGATTTCGCCGGCTTAGGGCCAAAATGCTCGCGAAATAGGGGTTTTTTACAGTCCGTTTACGCGGCGGTGCCGTACAGCCGATGTTCGGGCATACGTGCGACCCTACTCTGCACCAAGTCCCATGGGTTTGTGTGGAGGGGTTGGGTTTGCAGAAATTTTCACAAAGCACGCGTCGCTTGCTTCTAGGGGCCGTCCTGGCCCTCGCAAGTCTCGCGATTTTCGCTCCAAATTCGTCGACGCCGGCTGCTGCTGAAGGGCAGAGCCCCATCGTTACCGCAGCGCTTCGGCACGTCGGGACACATGGCGGACAGTGTTGGACGTGGATGCGCGAAGTGGTCCAGGAAGCGACCGGACGAACGGTCGGCTTCGATTATCGCCAGGGCTTTTTCGATGCGGGGGCTGTCGAGGTCTCAGCCGCGGAAGCGACCTCCGGCGACATCATCCAGATCTCTAAGGACGGCAACACGGGCCCGTGGAGCTACCACAGCGGCCAGCACACCGCGATCATCATGAAGAATCTCGGCGGCGGACGCTTCGACGCCATCGATTCGAACCAAAACTGGGACGAGATGGTTCGCCTTCGCCCCAACTACAACCCGTACACCTCGGCGGCCCGCAACGGCCTCCAGGTCCACATCTATCGCATCCCCGGCGGCAGCAGCAGCGCGGCCCCGGTGGTTCCGGTGTCCGAGCCGGCCGCCAGCAGCGATTGGGCCGCTGGCGACGCCGCAGTCGTTACGCCGGATTCTGGCTGCCTGAACCTGCGCAGTGCCCCGAGCCTTGCTGGCACGAAGATCACCTGCCTCCCAGGTGGTATCCCGGGCACGATTCTTGAAGGTCCTGTGACGGCCGATGGCTACACCTGGGTGAAGGTCGAAACGAGTGCCGGCACCGGTTGGGTGGCTGCGCGCTACATGACCAAGACGAGTTCGGCGCCTGCCGCAGTCGTCGCTGACGTTGCCCCGGCCCCGGCACCCGCCGAAGAAGCGCCGGTCGTTGCTTCTGCGAGTTCGGCCGTCACTGCCGCGCTGCCTTCTGATGTGGTGGGTATCCTCCACGTCGACAACAGCCCCGGCTGTCTCCGGCAGCGCTCCCTGGCCAGTGTCGATGCCGCAATCGTCGACTGCCTGAAGGCTGGCACGCGGCTTGAAGTCCTCAGCCAGACCATTGTGCCGGCAGACGGCTACAATTGGATCAACGTTCGAACTCCAGGCGGAACCGGCTGGGTGGCGAACGCCTTTGTTGTGGAGTAACCCTGCGCTTATGGGAGTTCGCCTCCTTGGAACCATTGCTGGCGCAGTAACCCTGGCGCTCACGCTCGCGGGCTGTTCGAATTCGGACAGCCCGCCGCCGCCTGCCACGACGGCGCCTCTGCCGACGCTTGAGAACCCTCCGACCCGGCAGGCAACCGTCCCGGCCACTTCGGCCAGCCCCGCAGCCTCACGCACGCCTGTGGCTTCTCCCTCGCCATCTCCGACTGTGCAGGCGACGCCCGAGCCGACCGCGACCCAGTCTGCCTCAGGTTCGACGAGCGACGTCATCGATGCAGCCGTGGACACCGTCGGCGCCGTCTACCGGCCGCAGCTTACGCGCGACACCTGTATCGCCGACAACCCCGACAGCAAACCGTGTGTTTCGCTGAGTTCCGACGAGGGTTCCGTGCAGTCCGGGATTGCGCGTTTCACCGGCGGCTACCCGGACGGCGGCGGCTTCAGCTTCTACATGGGCCGCGACCTCTCAGGCGACTGGGGCTACTGGTTCGGGACGCAACAGCAGTACTACCAGCTCGTCGAGTTCCCGGGCGACCTGCGCCTCTGTGGAGGCGGCAGCGACGTCACGATCCGCCAGGACCCGGTCGGTTCGTCCGGCCCGAGCGGCACGATGGCTGATGGCTCGACCATCCCGGCCGAGGAGTTCGTGCTCACGGTGGCCGGTTCGCCCAATAGCGGCAATCGTGGCGAGGGCTGGTACCGCGTGGGCGGCGCGACACCGGGCTGGGTTCCGGCGACGCAATCAACCGATGCGAGCCTCGGCAGCTGCGACCTCCACGACGCGATCGAAGGCTCGGCGCCGCGCGGCTAGGCCGATGCATAGTCGCCCCGGGACCCCGCATGTAACGTTTCGAAGCATGTTCGAAGCCTTCCGCGCGCGTTGGTATTAGACTCGCATCCCATGAGGTGCCAGTCGTGACAATCCGAGCCGCAGTTCCCACTTTTCGCCCAAAGTTGACCGTCGAGCGCGTCTTGCTCGCGGGCATTCTCCTCTACCTGGTTGCCGGGCGGATCCTTCCCTCCTGGACCGCGTCGGCGGAAGAGCCGGGACAACAGGTCCAGGCGGTAACGCAGCCAGTCACCACGTTCACCTACCAGGGCCGGCTCGAGGTCGATGGCGTCCCGGCGAACGGCGCGTACGACATCAAGTTCGTGTTATGGGACGCCGAAACCGACGGCTCAATCAAAGGCATCATCGACGGCGAACAAGTGCCGATTACAAACGGCACCTTCTCGTGGCAGCTCGATTACGGCCTCGTCGCCTTCGATGGCTCGCCGCGATGGCTAGAGGTGTTCGTGCGGCCAGATGGCGAGGGACCGTTCGAGTCGATGGACCGGCAGGAGCTGACGGCAACCCCATACGCGATCGTGGCTGCGACACTCGCCCTGCCGTCCTGGAACGAGACCGAGGCGACGTCGGCCGCTCTCTCGGTCGAAAACGGCGGCGCGGGACCGCAAGCCTACGGGATTCGTGGCGTCGGCGGCGCGGACTCCAGCGGCATCTACGGCAACGGTGGGACAAACGGCGTGGTCGGCGAGACGTCGAATACAAACGCGTCGGGTGTGTACGGGTTCAACTCTGCGGCCTTCGGGGGCTACGGTGTCTCCGGAAGGGTTTTGGGCGAAGGCGCAGGTGTTTACGGCGAGGCGGGGACGGGAGGCATCGGTGTTCGTGGCGAGGGAATCGGCCTGTATGCAGTCGGCGTCGTCGGCTTGAACGAATCTCCATCTGGGCGCGGCGTCGTCGGCTACGGACAGACTGGTATCAACGGCCAGTCCTACGGCACGCTTTGCGATTGCATCGGCGTCCTTGGAAATCTCGCAAAGATCGGCGTGCGCGGTATCGGCGCAACGAACGGCGTGGAAGGGCAGACGAACAGCGCGACTGGTTATGGTGTCTACGGCGAGAATACAAGCACCGGGTACGGTGTTTATGGCAAAAGCACGAGCGGCGATGGCACGTGGGGCGAGGCGCTGCTCGCGGGCAAGAGCGGCATCGTCGGCCAGGCGGCGGGTGGCGCAAACTCGAACTTCGCGGCGTACTTCATCGGTAACGTGGAAGTCCTGGGCACCGTCACGGCCTCCACCAAGCTGTTTAAGATCGACCACCCGCTCGACCCTGCGGGCAAATGGCTTTACCACACCGCGCTCGAATCGCCGGACATGAAGAACCTCTACGACGGTGTCATCACGACTGGCGCGGACGGATTCGCGACGGTGCAGCTGCCCGACTATTTCGAGGCGCTGAATCGCGACTTTCGCTATCAGCTCACGGTTATCGGCGGGGATACGTGGGCGCGGGCACGAATGGCCAGCGAGGTCGACGGCAACGCCTTCGTCATCGAGACCGACCAGCCGAATGTAACCGTATCGTGGCAGGTCACCGGGATTCGCCACGACGCTTATGCAGACGCGCATCGCACTGAGGTAGAAGTGGCCAAAACGGGCGACGAACTCGGGACATGCATCGAACCAACGGCCTGCCCGGCTCCCTGACGAGTTCGTTCGCAGACAAAACTAAAAGGGCTGGCCCGCGAAATGCGAGCCAGCCCTTTGCGATGGTGACGAACCGTGCCGCCGGATTAGCCGCGAGGCATCCCGAGGCCGCGGGTGGCGATGATGTTGCGCTGGATTTCGCTCGTGCCGCCGGCGATGGTCGCGGCG
>JBBSKE010000194.1:0-7059 GCA_038256595.1 Tepidiformales bacterium
CGTCTGGGCACCCGGGTCCGTGGAGTCGTGAGGACTGGTGGGTTCACGAACTCGATGCGCGGAAGTTCATCGCGGAACAGCCGCACGTGCGAATGACGATTGCACGAGCCGGTAGTTTGCATTCACAGGATCCCAGGTCCCAGCAGCTGTGGAAGGAGGCAGTTATTCCCGGCGAGGCTCCTCCATGGCCTGGCGACCGCTCAGGTCAGGTGCGTGTCGATGAGTGGCGTCAGCGAGCAGTCGCAATATTCGAAACTCAGGCACAACCCCTCGCCGAGTGCAGCGGGCGCCTTGAGTTTGTAATGTCCGCGCGCCGCCTTGCGCGGGTGGACATCGATAACCTTTGCGTCCCGGCTGGACAGGCCCTTGCGGCCATTGCACAGGGCGACCATCGCCTAACCATGAGCATCGGTCGCATCCAGGCAATGAAGCGTGTGGCACTACCAGACGAAGCAGAACACACCCGCGTGGAGATATTCGCTCCGGACGAATCCGCTGTCATAGGCAGTCCGGCTCACCCCCGGCTCGGCCGAATCATGGGATTTGTCCCGGTTGCGGACCCCGAGCGGGCGCGGGCGTTCTTCATCGATGCGCTGGGGTTGGACTTCGTTTCAGGCGATGGTTTCGCGGTCGTCGTGCGTTCGGGCGGGAGGGATATCCGGCTGGTCCATGTGCCGGGACATACACCGGCGGCGTTCACGGTCCTCGGCTGGGACGTTGAGGACATCCGGGCGGAAGTCGAGGAGTTGACTCGCCGCGGCGTCGTTTTCGTGCGAGTCCCGGGCCTGCCGCAGGATGAGCAGGGCGTCTGGTCGCCGCCCGGTGGTGGGCATGTCGCGTGGTTCAAGGACCCGGACGGGAACACGCTTTCGCTCTCGCAGCACTGATGGGGGCCAGTTGGCACGGCCTTTCCGCGGGCTTCCATCTGAAGAAGCGCGACTGCCGTAAGGAGCGCGTCCCGTCGGCGATTGGCACCCATCGGCGCGATTGGAACCGAGCCGATGCAGGAGGGGATCGCAGGCTGACGGTCGGCATTGGTGCAGAGTCACGCTGTGACACGCTCCCTACGGCGGTCGCGTTTCCTCACGTAGTGCCCAAAGCCTCGAAGAAGCGCCACTGCCGTAAGGAGCGCGTCCCGGGCGGCGATCGGCAGCCAGGATCGCCATTGGAACCGAGCCGATGCAGGAGAGGATCGCAGGCTGACGGTCGGCATTGGTGCAGAGTCACGCTGTGACACGCTCCCTACGGCGGTCGCGTTTCCTCACGTAGTGCCCAAAGCCTCGAAGAAGCGCGACTGCCGTAAGGAGCGCGTCTCGGCGGCGATTGGCACCCATGTGCGCGATTGGAACCGAGCCGATGCAGGAGAAGATCGCAGGCTGGCGGTCGGCCTTGGTGCAGAGTCAGGCTGGGACACGCTCCCTATGGCGATCGCGTTTCCTCAAGTCGCTGCCAACGGCCAAGAAGGCCCGGAAATGGCGAGGGCGCCGGCGTGTAAATCGCAGCAGCGCCCTCATGTTCGAACTCAGACCAGCGGAGACTAGCTCGCGGCCTGCGGGTGGCTCTTCGTGTTCTGCACCGGGATGATCCGCGCGGGCAGGCGGCGACGGAGCGGAGTGCCCGAAACCGCGCTGCGGATGGCCTGGCGGGTGCGCAGGTTCGCGGCGTGGCAGATGATCTCCGCCGCCATCTCCGCATCGTAATTATCGGCGGAGACGACGAGGTCATAATGGGACGGGTCGAGCCAGTCCGCACCGACCGCGTCCTTGAAGAAGCCCTTGCGCTCGGCGTCCTGGCGGCGAACCGAGAGGCGCGCTTCGTCCGGGGTGGCGCCATCGGCGACCAGCTCGGCGACACGCGACTCGACACTGGCGGTGATGAGCACGCGGAAGGTGTCCTCGCGGCCGGCCAGCGCGAACTGGCCACCGTGGCCGAGGATCACCATGTTGCCGGCCTCGGCCGTGTCTTCGATCGCCGACTCGACGAACTGGCGGTACTCGCGGTGCGTGTAGATGCCATGGGATTCGCGGAGGGCGCCGATGCTCGAGAGCGGGTCGGTGTGGGGCGAGACCGCGGCCATACCATCGATGATCCGGGCGATGATGCCGCGATGATGCGAGGCGCCCTCGATCGTGCGGACATCGACGCCGGCGGCGCGAGCAGCACGCTCGACCACCTGGCTATCGGCGACGGTGAAACCGAGGCGGCGGCCGACGGCGCGAGCGATGCGCTCGCCCCCGGAGGCCGGCTGGTGCGCAATCGTGATTGCGCGGACCGGCGTCCGCGGGGCGGGCAGGACGCTGGCGGCTGCGGTCGCTTCGGCGCTCGCACCGGCAGGTTCGGCCCCGGGCAGCGCAACGAAGGCGTCCCGCACGGCCGGGTGACGGAGGATCGGGAGTCGCACTTCGCCGCCAAGGAAGTCGCTGCCCATTGCGTGGAACTCGGCGCGGACGCCGTGGGTCTCATAGGCGTCGCGGAGGGCGCGGATCACGGCGCGAGCCTCTGGGAAGCGCACGGATTCGGCCGAAACGAAGGGCGATGCGTTGACCGCATCGAGCCGGATCCCGGTCTGGGGATGCGGCATCGTCTCCTCGCCGATGGGCAGGTGGACGGTGCCCGTCATCGGGCTATCGAGAGTAGCGAAGGCCGAGCCGGCGATCGGAACGCCCTGGATCATGGCCCAGGAGCGGAGGCGCTGGGCGCCGTTTTCGACGTCGTTGAGCGTCCAATTAACGGGGACGGAGATGGTTCGGATGCGGTCACGGGTTTCAAAGCGCAGTGCGTAGTTCATAACAGGCCTCCTCGGATTCGCCCGGCGGGATGGGCAAATCGAAGCGAATCGAGAGACGCAGGCGCTGGCGGCGACGTGGCGGGTGCCACCAGACGTCCAGACGAACCTGCGAGGGACGATTGTTGAGGTGCTAGCTCTGTCTGCGTTGGAGGAGGGCGTAGTGGCGTTCGACGTGCGTTGCACCGTGCGAGCCACTCGCCTGCGCCTTGCAACCGAGGGTTGCGGCGCGGAGCAGGGAGTCGCCGAGCGCTCCCGTCCTGCGATGGGAAGAGTTTGCGTGTGTCACAAGATCCTCTGTGCCCAGGGAATGAGAGGAAACGAAAGTCTCCAGAACGTCTGCGAGGTTAGCTGTCGGGTTCGGCGTCTGAGTCGCCGGCGCTTGCGCGCTACACCCCAATTGGTTGGGTCCCCCGTCTCGCGATGGGCAAAATCGCGAGTTCGACGGGAACCACGATATCACGAACAAGGTCGGTTGTGGGTTAAGGTGGGCGGTCCGGGACATTGCAATTTCGTTGCAAGGGCGGGTGCTAAGTGCTGAGCCGGGGCCGCGGTTGATCACTCCAGCCCGCACCAATACTTAGTACGCAGCCCGCAGGCGCTCGGTACGCCGCACTCAGCACTTCCCTCAAACGGCAATCCCAATCCCGGTAATTTCTATGTTTCTCGCCCCTTGAGAAGATTGGGAGCCAATTTCGGGCGAATTATGGTAAATGTGAAGGTGCTATAGCCCCTTCACGTAACCTTGAGGACGATTCGAGTTCCGCACATGCGTTCGCGACTGCAAATCGTCATAGGTGGGAGAACGACTATTGACCACCCGGAAATCCGAGGCTACGTTAGCGCTGGTCGTGCTAAGACGGGGAGCTAGCGGTGTCCTGTCGCCCGCAATCCGCTATAGCGGGGTCGAAATCCTGCCGGCGGGCTGGCGCTCGAGGGACTGCCCTCGTCGAACGGTGTTGACGATCTGGTCCTGCGCGGCGAAGCGCCACGAACCTGGTCAGGTCCGGAAGGAAGCAGCCATAAGGGGTTTGCTTCGGGTGCCGCAGGTTTGCCGGATCCGAGCCGATTGGCGAGTGTGCAAGCCTGGGGATCCAGTTCAACGTCAGGTGCACGACCAATATCTATCCTGCGCCGTCGTCCGCAGCCAGCGGGCCGACGGAAATTAGAGCACCGAGGAGTGAACTTGGCCCAGGCTATTCGAACGACCGCTACCAGCGGACGGACGAGAGCTAATGGACAGCACATCACCCGGTCCGGCCTCCATACCCACCCCCGCCACTTCCGAGGTCGGCAACACGCTGCAGCGATCTTTGTGATCGTTGCCGTGGCTGTCTGCGGCTTCCGGCTGTTCCCAAATACTGATGTCACGGTACTCAGTAACGGGGAGACCTACCAGGTCTCTGCCACTTTCGATCCCCGATCCGAGGGGCTAGGCGCTGCTGACATCTCCCTCCAACCGGGCGATGTCGTGCGCTACTCGGGCGGCGATAAGTACGCCAGCCTCGCCATCGAGCACGCCCAGGCGGTGCGCATCGAAGCCGACGGCCTGATTACCGAGGTTCGCACCCACGCTGAAACCATCGAGGGAGCGCTCGCCGATGCGGGCATTTCGCTCGAACCGGAAGACCGCGTCTATCTGGACCACCACCTCGCCACGGCCCGCGGCCCGCTCGCGGCCAGCGTCGCTGCTTCCAGCCGTGCGTTCGTTCCGATCAGCACGGACGCGACGAGTTCCGCGAAACTCGATAACCCCGTCTCCGTGAGCATCGTCCGCGCCCGCGAGCTAACCTTCGTGGTCGATGGGATGCCCGTGGATGTCCGCAGCTCGGCACCGAACGTCCAATCGTTCCTCGCAGATATGGGCATGACAGTGCGCGAAGGCGACCTCGTCCAGCCGGCGCTCGATACCGAACTCTCCTCAGGGATGACCGTCCGACTCGCGAACGCGAAGACCGTGACCGTCGTCATCGATGGCAAGGTCCAGATTCTCTACACACAGGCGAAAACGGTCGCCGACATCTTCTACCTGCTCGGCGTTGGCGTTGGGCCGGATGACGTGCTTTCGAGCCCGATGGAGACGCCAGTCGTGACCAGCATGACGGTCAGCCTGGGCCGCACCATCGTCACCGATGAGGATGTCCTCGCACCCGTCGAACCGGGCGTCCGCTACGAGCAGGACCCGGACCTCCCGGCGGGCCAGGTGCGCACCATCCCGGGTGTGGCTGGCCAATCGAAGACCAAATTCCGCATTACCTATAAGGGAGGCGTTGAGCAGGAGCGGGTAGCCATTGCCTCGCCCGAAATTGTGCTCACGCCGGTTCCCACGCGCGTCCTCCAGGGGACGAAGGGGAACGTTGTGCCGCGCCCGGTCGCGGTCGCAGCCCCGGCGCCGACCCAGGCTCCCGCGCCGCCTCCGGCGCAGGCAGTCGTGCCACCTCCGGCCGATTCGGTCGGTGCTGCTGGCGGGCGCAAGGTCAGCGTCGTCGCCACCTGGTACAACGAGTCGCATGGCGGCAAGGACCCGGGCGACCACGGCTACGGCATCACCTATTCCGGCCGGCAGCTGACCTATGGCATGTGCGCAACGGACCCCAACTACATCCCGCTGGGGAGCACGCTCTACGTCCCCGGCTATGGCAACTGCATCGCTGCGGACATCGGCGGGGGCATTCGCGGCTGGCACATCGACCTCGCCTTCCCGGAAGCCAACGGCATCCCGGACTGGGGCGTGCGCAACGTCGAGATCACCATCCTCGACTAACTTCGACTCACCGCCGTCCGCGCCCGTACCATGGGGGTCTATGGTTCAGGTGCGTTCTGGCGGTCCGAAGCCTCGCAAAGAGCTGGGGCAACATTTTCTCCGGGATTCCGGGGTCCTCCTCGATATTTCGCGCGCGGTTCGCCCACCGAAAGATGGGGTCCTCGTCGAGATCGGCGCGGGAACGGGGCAACTCACCGAGTACCTGGTGAAGACGCCGATCCCCGTGATTGCGCTCGAAATCGAGGACCGGCTCATCCCCCACCTCCACCAGCGCTTCGCCGGCGTGCCGAACCTCACGATCGCGCACGGTGACGCCCGGCTGATCGACGTAGATGACATCGTGCCGCCGGGCAAGACGTACAGCATCGCCGGGAACCTGCCCTATTTCGCCGCGAACCCGATCGTCCGCCATTTCCTCGAAGCTCCGCGCCAGCCGACCGAAATGGTGATAATGCTCCAGCGCGAAGTCGCCAAGCGGATCCTCGCACGGCCGGGGCACATGTCGCTGCTGGCGGTCGCCGTGCAGGTCTATGCGGAGCCGGAGCAGCTCCTCGATGTGCCGCCGGAGGCCTTCGACCCGCCGCCGCAGGTCTGGTCGTCGGTCATCCGCCTGACCATACGCAAAGAACCGCTCATCGCCCGCGCGCGGCTCGAGGCGTTCTTCGACCTCGTCTCCGTGACGTTCCTCCACTCGCGCAAGCAGCTCAAGAACGCACGCTGGAACGGGTTCGGGCGCGAAGCGACGCTCGCGACCCTCGAAGCTGCCGGGATCGACCCGATGCGCCGCCCGGAGACGCTCTCGATCGATGAGTGGATCGGTCTGCTCGACGCCCGGGAGGCCGCAAAGCGTGGCTGAGACGCTGCTCACCGGCGCTGCCCCGGCCAAGATCAACCTCTCCCTTGAGGTACTCGGCCGCCGCGAAGACGGCTACCACGAGATCGACACGATCCTCCAGACCCTCGCGCTCGCGGACGGGGTCACGGTTGTGCTCGATGGCGACCATGAGGGCGTCGCGGTCAGCGGCCGGTATGCGAGTTCGACCCCCGCTGATGCTTCGAATCTCGCCTTTCGCGCGGCCGAACTGCTCGTCAAGCGAATCGGGCGGACCCACGAACGGCTGCTAATTCGGCTCGATAAGGCGATTCCCCCGGCTGGCGGGCTCGGCGGCGGCGCCTCCGACGCGGCGACGGTGCTGCGGCTGCTCGGCGGCCACTGGGGCGTCTCCGAGACGCTGCTCCTCCAGGTCGCGAACGAGGTCGGCAGCGACGAGGCGGCGCTTGTCCTCGGCGGCACGGTGCGGGCGCGTGGACGCGGCGACCAGGTGGCCTTGCTGCCGAGCATCGCCGGGCACGACGTCGTCCTCTTTATCCCGCCGGACACCATCGACCAGAAGACGCCGCGGATGTTCGCCGCCCTCGCCGGGCTGCCCTTCGATTCGGGCTCGGTGAGCGAACTCGCCGCCACCCGCCAGTTCTTCTCCAGCGTCGATATCTACAACAGCTTCGAACG
>JBBSKE010000195.1:0-7016 GCA_038256595.1 Tepidiformales bacterium
GCGTTCTCGGAGCCGTTTGGCATTCTCACGCCCCAGCACATGCTGGCGATGCAGGCCCGCAGGCGGATGCACGAAACCGGCACCACGAGCCGCCAGATCGGCATGGTTGCGGTCACAGAGCGGGAACACGCGAATCGCAACCCCCGCGCGACGTTCTTCGGCGAGCCTCTCACCATCGAGCAGCACCAGGAGTCGCGGTTCATCGTTGAGCCCCTCCACCTGTTCGACTGCTGCCTCGAAACGGATGGTGGTGGGGCGCTGGTCATCACGTCTGCCGAACGTGCCCGAGATTTGCGGCAACCGGCAGCGCGAATTCGAGCGGCCGAACAATTCGGGTATTCCGCCGAACGTGGAACAACAGACACCTCGGCGAAAGTGCTCGGGCCGAGGCTCTGGCGGCGCGCCGGGTTGGGTCCATCGGATATGGACGTCGTCCAGATCTATGACCACTTCGCCCCGTACGTCGTATTCGCCCTGGAGGACTACGGGTTCGTGCCTCGTGGAGAGGGCGGCCCCTTTGTGGAAAGCGGCGGCATTCACTGGCAGAACGGCTCTATCCCCGTGAACACTTCCGGCGGGCATCTTTCCGAGGCGTACATGCAGGGCATGAATCACCTCATCGAAGGCGTGCGCCAGGTTCGCGGCACGTCCACGGCACAGGTGGCCGATGTGCAGTATTCGTTTGTGGACACCGGAGTTGGCACCGGAGCAGTCATTCTCGAAGGAGCAAATTGATGGTAGACCTGCCTCGCCCGAATCCCTCGGAAGAAGGTCAACCGTTCTGGGACTACCTCAAGGACGGCGAACTGCGAATCCAGCGATGCTCCTCGTGCGCGAAATATCGCCAGCCTCCTCAGCCGATGTGTGCATCGTGTAATTCAGTCGAATCAGAGTGGGTCAAAATGAGCGGCAACGGCGAGGTGTACTCGTTCGTCATCTCCCGGCAGGCCATCCATCCGGCACTGGTGGATAAGGTCCCCTTCCTCACGGTTTCTATTGCGCTTGAGGAAGGGCCTCATCTCACCAGCAACATGGTGGATGTCGGGCCGGATGAGATAACGATTGGGCTACCCGTTACGCTGGAGATTGTTGACAAGGGCGATGGGCTATTGATGCCGATGTTCCGCAGCCGAGCCTAAAGAGCCTGGCGCTTTGAGTGCGAATCGAGGTCGGCTTGCCCGGACCACGTCCCATGATTCCTGATTTTCTTGACTTGCCAGATCGCGCGGCTCACACTGACCGCGTGTCGCTGAAGTGGTTGGGTGGAGTACGTGCAACGGTGGCGATTTTCGCGGCGACGACTTTCGCTGCGTTCGCACTGGCCGGTTGCAGCGGCTCCACCACACCCGATGAATCGGACGACCCGGAGCCCGGCACGAGCGGACTACCCGCGGGCAGCGAAGCACGCGTGGCGCTCGAACCGATGCAGTGCGAACACTCCGGCTCCGGGACCGCCTACGACGTCGGGCCGGACGAAGCGATGCAGTCCATCGGCGACGTGCCGTGGGAGGACCTCGCAGCCGGCGACACTGTTCGCATCCACTGGCGCGACGAACCATATCGCGAGAAATTCTTCCTTCGCGGCCAGGGCACCAAAGACCAGCCGATTGTCGTGTGCGGCGTGGCCGGCCCTTCCGGCGACCTCCCCATTATTGACGGCGAGGACGCTGTCGCGCGGGCGGGGATGCGCTACCCATTTTCTGGTGGTGGCGAACCGCGGGGCCTCATCCATATCACCCTCGGCGACGGCGACGAATGGGGCTACAAGCCCGAGTACATAGTCATCCAGGGCCTGCACATCCGGAACGCGTTCCACGAATATTCGTTCACCTCCTCCGGCGGCAAATCCGTCAAGTACGCGGACAATGCCTCCGGGCTCTTCATTGAGCGCGGCGAAAACATCACCGTGCGCGGCGTGATTATCGAAGGCAACGGCAACGGCTTCTTCGTCGCATCGGGCGATTCCGAAGAGGTGCAGTCGCGCGACATCCTCCTGGAACACTCGCAGCTCTACGGCAATGGAACCGTCTCGGTTGCGAACGACCGCCACCACAATATCTACACTGAAGCGATTGGCATGGTGTTCCAATTCAACGACATCGGCCCATTGCGAGAAGGCTCGCTTGGCGCAGCACTGAAAGATCGCTCGGCTGGGACTGTCGTCCGCTACAACCGCATTGAAGGCGGCAGCAGGACGCTCGACCTCGTCGATGCGCAGGATTCGTCTCCGATCGCGTCGAAGGTGCCTGAATACCGAACCACACTCGTATATGGCAACGTCCTGATAAATGGCCCAGTCGGCCCATCGAACATGATTCACTACGGTGGCGACAGTGGCCTTCCCGAGATCTACCGCAAAGGGACGCTGTACTTCTACAACAATACGGTGATCGTGAGCGCCGATCAGGAAGGCGAGAATGCCCGCTGGCGGACGACGCTCTTCGACGCCGATACCGCTGACGAGACGATTGACGCGCGCAACAACGTAATTGTTGTCCGCTCCGCCACGCCCGGCGCGAACGCCACCGAGCTCGCCTGGATGCGCCATGAGGGCACCCTCGAACTGGGCGTGAACTGGGCGTCGCCTGCTATGTTCGAATGGCGCGAGGATGACAAAGTTCCAAAAGACGGCGGAATCAGCGGCCTCGACAAGATCATCAGCAACGACGACAACAATCCCGGGTTCGCGAACGAAGCCGCCGGTGACTTCGCCCTGGTGACCAGCTCCGGCGCGGCGGGAAAAGCGGAAGCGCTGCATGAAGTGCCGGTCGGGATGAAGGCCACGGTCGATTTCGAGTACGTCCACCCGGCCTCCGGGCGCGAGCGATCATCGGGGGCCGCCGACATGGGCGCCTACTCTGCCTCTGGCGGCGAAGGTTCGGGCGGGAGCACGACTTCATCCAGCGGGACCGCCGTCCCGGGCGGCAGCGGCGGCAACCCCGGCGGCGGCGGAAGCACCGGTTCGGGGAACGGCACCCAGGGCACGAAAGACTCCGGCAGCGCAAAGGCGGACGGCTGGTCGGGTCCACTTCAGTACCTCGGGAAGGGCCCGAATGGCTACGACAACGGCCAGCGTTCCGCCTGCACCGGCGCGAAATCTGGCTCCCCATCGGTCATCTGCGTGAAGGCTGGGGGTAAGTCGAATGGCAAGGGTACAGCCTCGGACCCACTCGGTTCGATTAATGCAGCGCTGGCTGCTGCTGCCCCGGGCGATGTCATCCAGGTCGCCGAGGGCACCTACAAGGAAAACGTCGCCGTCGGCAAATTCGGCGACTTCGTCGAGACGCACTTCTCGCTGCTCGGCGGCTTCAGCCCCGATTTCTCAAGTCGGGACGCTTCGAAATTCCGCTCCGTGATCGACGGGGGTGGCACTTTGCCCGGGCTGCAGCTCCACCTGCAATCAGGCGGCAAGACGGTGCTCGATGGCTTCCGAATCACGAATGGGCGCGGCCTCGGGAAGACCTACGAGGACGGATATGGGCGCGGCGGCGGCATCTTCGTGGAGCTCATCGGCAACGGCGAGGTGCTGATTTCGCACAACGAAGTCTATGGCAACGATACCAACGGAGCCGAAGACGAGCAGCGCGGCGGAGGCATTTTCACTGAAGCGATGGACTGGGACGGTTCCAAGCCGGTCGTCCGAATCGAAGACAACGTGGTCCACAGCAACCAGGCAGGGCGTGGCGCCGGGATCACGGTCGAAGGCCGCTATGCGTTAATCTTGCGCAATGTCGTGGAGGCGAACCGGGCGCATTCGGACCACGGCGGCGGCATCTATTTATCGACCGCAAACGCCGACGTGACCGACAACGTCGTCCGCGGCAACGAGATCGGCGTGACGGTGAAGTACGGCTGGGGCGGCGGCATCATCATCGCCGGCGTGCCTGCGAAGTTGAAGGGCAACATTGTCGCCGGCAACTTCGCCCCCACGATCGGCTCGGGCGTGTTCTGGGACGAGGGCGCGAAGGGAACGATGGAGGGCGACCTCCTGTTCGACAACGGCTGTTCGACCGACAACCGCTCCGGGACCGCGCTCTACGTCGATGGCGGCGCCGGGCCCTCAATTGTGACCATCGAGCGCGTGACGATTGCCCGCCACGATTGCCCAATCCAGGCGCCGCAGGGAGCCGCGATCGCCATCGAAGCCGGCTCGAAGCTCACGGTCCTGAATTCGATTCTCTGGGACAACAGCGGCGATTTCGAGGCGTTCGACGGCGGCAGCTTCAAGATTGAGAACTCGATTACGACCGAATCGGGCAAGGGCAATCGCAACGAAGACCCGCAGTTCGTGGATCCGGCCAACGGCGACTTCCACCTCAAGTCCGGGAGCCCGGCAAAGGGTGCCGGCGCCTACGCCAACTGATTCTTCGCAGTTGGGGCGGGTTCGTTCTGAAGTTCGACGTACCCGGTAGTTGCTGGCGCTCGCCACCGACGGGTGGACCACGGATGGCGACGAACGCTCTACTGTCCAGGGGTTCGAGAACGCAGCTATAGACTCGCGATGTCCCGGAGATACGAGTCAGCACAACCGCACCGCAAGACTGGTCGATTTAGAGGGCACTCATTCGCCGGAGCTTATCTCGACTCGGCGGAAAGTGGTCCCGGGCTGTTATGCGCTCCTGGCCCGTCGGCTGCTGTTCCGCGTCTACGGCGTAACGGCGAGGGTCTGCGAATTCTTCTCCCCACACATCAAGCCGGAGCTGGAACCAACGCTACCCAGGCCGGGCCGCGAGCGACACCGGAACGGCTGGTAGTCGAGAACCCGCCAAACAACTCATGCCTGGGAGCAAATCCGGGAGGTCGGGCGAGGGCTCGGAGGAGGGGTTTCGAGGCTGAGGAAACCACTCCATCTCTGCGCCATCGGACACGCCGCCCTCAGGCCAGCCGAGGCCGCCAGTTAACTAACGGCCGCGGAGGCGAGGGTCGAGTTCGTCGCGGATTGCGTCGCCGGCGAGGTTGAAGCCCAACACCGTCAGCGTGATGGCGCCACCGGCGAGGACAGACTCCCACGGGTGGAGGTCGATCGACTGGCGGCCGGCGTTGACCATCTTGCCCCAGGTCGTCTTGTCCGCCGGGCCTAGCCCGAGGAACGAGAGCGACGCTTCGGACAGGATGTAGACACCGATGCTAATCGAGAAAATGACGAGTACCGCCGACGCGATATTCGGGAGAATATGCCGCAGCATCAAGCGAGTATCGGTCGCACCGTAAGAGCGCGCTGCTTCGATGAAGGCGGACTGCGACACGGACAGCACCGACGAGCGCACAATACGCACGGAACTCGCAAATCCCAGGAACCCGAGCGCCACCACCGTAATCGCGAGATTCGGCTTCTCCATGACAGAGACAATCAGGAGCAGGAGAACCAGCCCGGGGAAGGCCTGGATCGCGTCCACGAATCGTTGCACAACGAGATCGAATTTGCCGCCGAAATAGCCGGAAATGATGCCTACGAGCGTCCCCAGCGTGACGGCAATCGCCGATGCTCCGACACCAATGATGATTGCCAGGCGGGTCCCGACCACGAGCCGGGCGTAGATGTCCTGGCCATTCGCATCGGTCCCCAGCCAGTGTTCGGACGTCAACGGCGACTTCCAGCGGTCGAGGATGAACGGAGAGCTGAGGGCTTTATCTGGATTCGCGGCGATGTCAAACGGCGACGCAGTTGGGTTGAAATCCGGGTTGGGCTGCTGGAACGATTGCAGGGCGCCATAGCGCTGAAGCAATGGCGCGAAGAGCCCAAAAAAGAGAATCACCGTGACGAGGATAAGGCCGAGCGCCCCGAGCTTGTTCCGCTTCGTGAACCGGAAAAACGCGCGTACCCGGCGCCAATGCGGGGCGGGTTGTCCAAATTGACCGTAAATGTTTCCGCTAAGTTCGACCTGCTGCTGGTCAATGCTGGCCAATGAGACGCTCCATCGCTAGGTGTACCGAATTCGTGGGTCGACCCATGCGTAGATGAGATCGACAGCAAGGTTCACGGAAACGATGACGAATCCGATGACAAGTACGGTGCCCTGGAAAGGCGGGAAATCGCGATTGTTCAGGCTCTGGAAGACGAATCTTCCGACGCCCTGGATGTTGAACATCTGCTCCAGGATGATCTGGCCACTGACGATTCCGCCAACCGTGAGGCCCATGACCGTCAACACCGGGAGCATTGCGTTTTTCATTGCATGCCGCATCCAGACTTTTCGGTCGCTGAGGCCCTTCGATCGCGCCGTGCGGATGTAATCCTGGCGCATGACTTCGAGCATCTGGGAGCGGAGGATTCGCATGGTCGCAGCGCCCCCGGAGAGGCCCCCCGCGATCGCCGGGATGGCGTAGAGCTTGGCCGCGCCGACTGGATCGTTCCAGAAGTGCGGGCTGCCGACGATATCAATCTGGAACATCCCCGTCTTCACGACGAGCAGCGAAAGCAGGATGGCGACGACGAAAACCGGTGCCGAGACGCCGAAGATCGAGAAAGTGCGAAGGGCAAAATCGATCCAGGTGTTCTGCTTGACGGCGCTAATCACGCCAATCGGTATGGCCAGGCCGAACGAGACGAGGACGATGAGTCCGCCCAATTCGAGCGTTGTCGGTATGCGGTCTTTGAGTTCGGCCCATGTGCTGCGATTGGTCTCATACGATGTTCCGAGATCGCCGCGAGCGAGTTCACCCATGAAGACGATGTACTGGTGCCAGAGTGGCTTATCCAGGCCGAGTTCTTTGCGCGCGAACGCAATCGCCTCTTCCTGGTTCGTGAGTTCGAAGCCGGCTGCCACGCGCTTCTCGGCGAAATCGCCGGGAAGCGCGTGCGTTGCAATGAATACGAGGGACGCCACGACCCACAGAACGAGGACGTTGAGCAACAGCCTGCGAATAATGTAGTTGGTCAAACGTTACGCCCCCCAGGTGCGCCGATTTGGTGCGGACTAGCCCAGCGAACGGGACTTGATGGAGTCCGTATAGGATGCGTGCTTGGTGTTGAAGCCAAGATTCTTGGAAACGAGGTGCCCGGCGAAGATGTTGTA
>JBBSKE010000196.1:0-7007 GCA_038256595.1 Tepidiformales bacterium
AAGCGACCATGACGTGGCCACCGAGCAGAGCTTCGAACCCTGGGCCAGGTAGTGGAATAGCTGAACCAGTGTGCTGGCTAAAGTACGTATGGCCAGCACACGTCCTTTTTGTTCAGGTTAGACGGGCGTCGTTACTATTTGTCATCGCCGATCCAGGAGTCGTAGCCCTCTTCGAGCAGTTTGTAGCGGCCATACGCCCAGGTGTGAAATTCAAGCACAGATTGAAGCTCGACGCCGTCATGAACCCTGACAATATTGCCCGACTCTATCGACCGCCGGATTCTCCGTAGCTTCTCCACCAGGGTGCCCCACTCGGTTGGGCGTCCAGCCTCATCGCGCTGATCATAGAGTGCGTCGAGATTCGCGAGTTCCCCGTCCGGCATTATGATCATCTTGTCTCCATGATTTCGACGCCTACCAGATCGTCCTGGGAATCGCATTCTCGCATTCTCCGCTGGCGAGGGTTATTCCGGACGATTCAACGCCATCGGCAGGGTCGCCAGTGCGCGGTCCGTTATGGCGAGTGCTGAACTCAGAATGGCTGCCGAGCAGGGATTCGAACCCCGGCTATGGGGCTCCAAAGGTCAGGGTTTGGAGCCGGCTAGCGAACTTACCTGGGTGAACACTCCAGGCAATTCCTGTTCGGCAGCAGGATGCCAGACCTTTGTACAGCCTCTCCCGAGAAAGTACAAAGGATTAAATCAGGGGCGTTGACCGATGGTCACGGGCGTCTATGCGGGACTGGAATCAGGACCCGTGGATTACAAAGCGCGAGGCTAGACCGTCGTGTTCAGGAGTTGAAGCTGCCACTCCGTGTAGCGGCGCAGGTTCGCTACCTGCCTGGTGTCAAGGCGGTCGCAGGCCCAGCCCCAGTGAATTGAGACCCAGTCGCCGGGGCTCGCGTCATCAACGAAGCCGCGGCCATCGATGGCTCGCTGGATGCGCTCCTGTTTCGGGATGCCGAGGACGATCTTGCCGTTCTTCCACTCCAGCGCCGATGTCGTGACCACGAGGTCCCTCGGCAACACGTCCTCTACCTGGCCCCAGCGAATCCTGCATTGCTCCATCGTCTCGAAGAGGTGGTCTACCGCGCCTGATTTCATGAAGCCCGCGCGCGGGTACACCTCGAACACGTGGAAGCTGTGATGGGGCCGGGCGCCAGCCGGGATCTTCGATTTCAGCCAGTGCCACTCCTTCGGCGGCATCTTTGCTTCGAACCGTTGCGTGATTGACTGGAAAAGCAGACCCATGTCCACGCGGTCGAGCAATTCGTTGCCGATCCAATAGGCCTCGACAACCCGTGCGTCCAGCGGATCAGCAATCTGGTTTGCACGGGCGATGAGCTGCAGATAGGGATAGGCGCCTTCGAACTGCTGTTCCAGCTCGAGCAATCCTCGGTCGACTGTGCTTTCTGTCGTGTACTGGAATAGGGCCAGGTTGTCGGAGCCGCCGCAATACCCAAGGGCATTCGGCTTAAACGCATAGCGGGCGAACAGTAGCGGCCCGGGTATCAATTCGCACCGCCGCTGGCGATGGTCGCGAATGCCATCTGTCGGCCCCGACGTTGGAGGATAGTAACCAATCCAATCGTCACCACTGCGGCCACCAGCACGGTATAGCCGAATACCTGTTCGGACGTCGGGACGGGCCTTCCATCCCAGACCTGGAGCCCGATAGTGATCGGCGCAGCGACCGTGAGTACGCTGGTGACCACCGTTGCCTGCGCATACTTGAGCGCTGCGTACCAGGTGGAAACATACGCCGCCAGCAGGGCCGCCGTAAGGATCAGCCATCCCCATTGTACCGTATCGAATCGGCCAAGGTCCGCGAGGCGGCCAGTCATGCCAAGATATCCCAGCAGGATCACCGCGCCTGCCGCCATCCGGGCGGTCGTCGCGACCTGGACCGGGATGTCGCCAAGTGCCCTTCGCGCGATCACAATTTCGACGCTCCAGAGCTCTGCGGGATGAGAACGTCAGCCACCGCCGGGCACATTCCCGGTGCCATCAATGTCCCGGTGGAGACCCTGACATCTCGACTGTCCGGCCTGCCACGCGACCGTCCAAGCGTCGCCTATTTGCCGCCAGCTCGTTTTGCCTCTTCGCCGATGAAGCCGTAGCCCTCGTACGGGAGCATGGAGTTGAGGCATATCGTCTCGACGGCGGTTGGCCCGGGTGGTTGGCGGCTGAAGGCCAAGGACCATGGGCGCCTCATCGGACCCATGATCATCACAGACGAGTCCCGTGGTGGCGAAGCAGTCCTGTGGTCGGCGGGTCACCAAACTCTGATAAGTTTGACGGAATTGCTTTGGGCGAAGGAACTGAGATGGCTGCCGAGCAGGGATTCGAACCACGACTATAGGCTCCAAAGACCCGTGTGCTACCGTTACACTACTCGGCAATTGTTGGCCGGCGGGCGCTTTCGCCGCGGGCGTACCGTCCACAGTAAATCGTCTGCGCGCATGGATCGAGAAAGTTGGGCGGGCGCTTACGCTGCCTGCCCGGCCAGGCGGTCATCGCGCCTGCTGCCTCCGGCTCCCGTCCCGCCTACCGGTTATATCGCTCCCTGGGACATTACTCGGTTGCGGCGGTTCGTGTCGCTATGGGGGGCGAGGTGTCTCGCCCCAGAAGTGGCGGCGGACGTAGAATCGTTGCATGGCATCCCCTCTCGCTGGTCTTCGCGTCCTCGAACTCGGGACATTCGTCTCCGCTCCCTATTGCGGCAAGCTTTTCGCCGGGTATGGCGCGGAGGTCATCAAGATTGAGCCGCCGGGCGGCGACCTCGCTCGCGCACACGGTCCATTTAAGGATGGCGTGCCGAACCCGGAGACGAGCGCCCTCTTCCTTTATTTGAACACCGGCAAGAAGTCGATCGAGCTCGACCTTTCGACGGCGTCCGGGCTCGACGCCTTCATGCGGCTGGCGGCGACCGCGGACGTGATCATCGAAAACTTTCGCCCCTCGGACCTGCGCGCGATGGGCGTCTCCTACGAGGCGGTCAAGCGCATCAACCCGAAGGTGACGTTCGTTTCGATTACGACCTTCGGGCAAGAGGGGCCATACGCCGACTACCAGGCGAACAACCTCATCGCCTTCGCCATGGGCGGCCAGATGTTCATCACCGGCACCCAGGACGCGGGGCCGCTGAAGAATGGCGGCTACCAGGCGGATTACCAGGGCGGCCTGAACGGCTTTTCGGCGGCGATGCTCGCGGTCCTCGCGGCAGAACGCGACGGCGAGGGCCAGCACGTCGATATCAGCGTGCAGCAGTGCATGGCGCCCATTCTCGAAGCCGGCATCCCGATGTACAGCTACATGGGGCGCTTCAACGCCGTTCGCCGGGGCAACCACATGGCGAGCTTCATCGGCGTGTACCCCTGCCAGGACGGGCACGTCGGGGTACACGTTATGGCACGCAACTGGGCGCCATTCGTGAAGACGATTGGTCGCGAAGAGTGGCTCGACGACCCGCGCTTCGCCACCCAGGCCGCGCGCGTCGTGAACAACGACGACCTCATGGCCGAACTCTACGGCTGGGCGGCAACGGTCACGAAGAAGGAGATTTACGCCGAGGGCGGCATCGGCCGGGCGCCGATCGCGTTCGTCCACACGATGGAAGACGTGATGACGAGCCCGCAGCTGAACTCGCGCGGCTATCTCACGACCATCGACCACCCGGTTGCCGGCGAGGCGACCTATCCCGGGCCGCCCTGGTGGGTTGGCGAGGCGGGCTGGACCCACGAGCGCGCGCCGCTACTGGGCGAACACACCGAGGCGGTCCTGCGCGAGGCCGGTTTCAGCGACGACGACCTGGAACTCGTCCGCGTGGAGCGCCCGGAATGATCGAACGACAGCGCGAGGCGGTGGCCGGGGCCCTTGCCTACTTCGAACACTGCGACGACCTCATGCTGCTGCACCGGCTGGTCGGCGAGATTGCCCCGCGAGCGCGCAAGGCGGTCGCGAAGCTGATCGCTGCGAACGGCGACGATGGCGTGCCACCACCGGCCGAACTGCGCGCGGCGAAAGTGCCGTTGAGCGCCGCCAACGCCCTCGCGACCCTGCGCGCGACGAACGATTTCGCCCTCCTCCAGGTGATGGCGCGGGCGATCGGGCGGCGCGTCGAGGACCTGGAGACTGTGGCTTCGGCCGATTTCAGCGAGGGCTCGCGGGTGACGGTACCGGTGAAGGTGGCCTATCCGCCCGCGCCGAATGCACCCACGGCCCAGGGAGTGGTCGAGCGCACGGGCACCTGGCTTTCGGTGCTGCTGGACAACGGCGAGACATGGGAGGGCCCTCCGAGCCTCGCCCACAAGGGGAGAATCGCATGAGTATGCCGCTCGAAGGATTACGCGTCGTCGACCTGACGATGGTCTGGGCCGGTCCGTTTGGGACGCGGCTGCTCGGCGATTATGGCGCCGAGGTCATCAAAGTCGAAGCGCCGAAGCAGTGGGACCAGCTGCGGGGGCTCGGGCAGATCCCGCGGACCGAGCCGAAGTGGTACAACAAGTCCGCCTACTTCAACCACAACAATCGCAATAAGTACGGCCTCGCGCTGGACCTGCGGCAGGCCGAGGGTCGCGAAATGCTGCTGCGTCTCTGCGCCGAGAGCGACGTTATCGTCGAGAACTATCGCGCGGACGTGATGGACAACCTCGGCCTCTCCTACGCCGAAGTTCGCGCGGCGAACCCGAAGATCATTTACGTCTCGATGCCCGGACACGGCAAGACTGGCCCGGAATCGAATTATGTCGCCTATGGCACGAACGTCGAGCAGGTGGCCGGGCTTGTTTCGCTCTCCGGGTACGAAGACGGCGAGCCGATGAAGACCGGCTTCAGCTACGGCGACCCGATGGCGGGGGTGGCCTTCGTCGCCGCCGTTGCGATGGCCGTCCGGCAGCGGCGGATGACCGGCGAGGGGCTCTACGTGGAACTCGCGCAGCGCGAGAACCTGACCGCGTTCGTCGGCGAATTCCTCGTCGATTTCAGCATGAACGGCGTCGAACGGAAGCCAATCGGCAACCAGCACGCGCTCTATTCGCCGCATGGGCGCTACCCGTGTGCCGGGCACGATTCGTGGCTGACCATCGCCTGTGAGACGCGCGAGCAGTTCGCGAAACTCGGCTCAGCCATCGCCCGCGAAGATTTCGCGACCGACGAGCGGTTCGCCACCGTCGAAGGGCGGCGTGAGGCGAGCGAAGAGATCGACGCGGCCATCTCCGAGTGGACCTCGCTGCGCGGGCACTACGAAGCGATGCACATCCTCCAGCGCGCGGGCGTCCCGGCGGGGGCGGTGCTGAACATCCCGGAGCTGATGACCGACCCGCAGCTTCGTACGCGCGATGCCTGGCGCGAGCAGACCCACCCCGACGCGGGAACCTGGGAGATGGAAGCGCCGCCCTGGAAGCTGAGCCGCACGCCGGGCAACATGCGCCTGCCGACGCCCGGATTCGGCGAGCACAACACCTATGTGTTCCGCGATATCCTCGGGCTGGACGACGACGCGATCGCTGGCCTGTATGCGCGCGGGGTCACTGCGGACGAGCCGGACGACAAGCTCCATTCCTGATTTCCGCAGACGCGAATACACGCCATAATCTTTGAGATTCTGTGCAGAACGCCTCGCGGAGGGGAATGATCATGGGCCGAATGTTGACGCCGGGCCTGGCCGTGGCCGCGGTACTTCTCGTCGTGGCGACGAACCTTGGGAGTGCGCCGGCGTCGGCTGTCGCGCGCACCGTGGTCGTCAACAATCCGGGCGACACTAACCACACCTGTGCCACCACCGGCACCGGGATCTGCTCACTTCGCGACGCCATGAATTTCGCGAACGCGAACGAGGGCCACGACACCATTACGTTCGACCTGCCCGGCGAAGGCGCGCACATCATCACCCCGGGCTCGCCGCTTCCTGCCCTGCTTGACCCCGCGGGCACGACGATCGACGGCTACACCGAGCCCGGCGCAATCGAGAACACGCTCGCCGAGGGGACGAACGTGAACCTCGTCATCGGGGTCGATGGGGCGGTGGCGGGCGCGACCTCGGCCTTCACGATCCTCGAAGGCGACGTCACGATTCGCGGCATTATCATCACGCGCTGGAACGGCCCCGGTGTGACGGTCTCGGGCGGGCAGGGCAGCGTCATCGCGGGCAACATCATCGGCATCGCCGTGAGTGGCGACATCGCACCGAACGTGCGCGGCGTGCAGGTCAACGCGGGGGCTGCCGGGACGCGCATCGGCGGCGCGGCGGCGGTCGACCGGAACGTCATCTCCGCGAACGCGGGCGCAGGCATTCGCCTCAATAGCGCAGACGACACTGTCATCATCGGCAACCTGATCGGCACGACGAATTCGGGCCTCGGGGATGCCGGGAACGCGGGCCCGGGCATCGAGATCATCGGCGGCACCACAGATGTGGTCGTGGGCGGCAGCGCCGGGAATGCGAACAGCATCGCCTTCAACACAACCGGCGTTCGCATTGACGACCAGTCCTCGCGCAATCGCGTCATCGGCAACCGCATTTTCTCGAACGACGGCCTGGGTATCGACATCGGCGCCGCGGGGGTGACCGAGAACGACGCTGGCGACCACGACCTCGGCCCGAACTTCATGCAGAACTTCCCCGTGATCGAATCAGTTGTCATCTCCAGCGTGACCGGGCAGGTACTGATCGCCGGGGAGCAGGATTCGGACGACCTGAGCGGGCTCAACCGGATCGACTACTATCTCGCCGACGTCGCAACGGCCGGCAACGGCGAGGGCCGAACCTGGATCGGCTTCGATGGAGAGATGCCGGCCGGTCAGTTCGACATCCTCAGTGGGCCGTTCGTGCCCGCCACCACCTTCACCGCCGGCGCCCGGATTACGTCAACGGCGACCACGAACGATGGCACCTCCGAGTTCTCTGCGAATGTCGCGGCGGTGCTCAACGCCCGCCCGGTAGCGACGGCCGGGCCAGACATCGGCGCTCTGCCGAAGAAGGTGGTCACGCTCGCCGGCGCAGGCAGC
>JBBSKE010000197.1:0-7002 GCA_038256595.1 Tepidiformales bacterium
GCAACATCCTGCCGATCTGGGACGACCCGCTCTGGCTGGCCGAAGAACTGGCGATGATCGACATGATCTCGCGCGGTCGGCTGGTCGCCGGCTGGGTGCGCGGCACTGGCCGGGAGAGCATTTCGCACAATGCCGCCTCGCCCTTCAACTGGGAGCGGTTCCAGGAGGCGCACGAATTCATCGTCAAGGCGTGGACGCACCCGGGGCCGTTCCGCTGGGAGGGCGAGCACTACAACTATCGTTATGTGAACCCGTGGTCGCGCCCCTACCAGCAGCCACACCCGCAGATCATGATTCCCGGCGCGGTCAGCCGGCGGACGGTCGAGTGGGCGGCGAAGAACCGCTACCCGTACGTCATGCTCGCGACACGCCTCGCGCCGACGAAGGCCTCGTTCGACTACTACGACCAGTGCGCGCTCGAAGCCGGCTACGAAGCGGGCCCGCAGCACCGTGGCTACCTCTTCAAGGTCCACGTCGACGAGACCGAAGAGCTCGCGCACGAGGTTGGCAAGAAGTTCCTCACGGGGCCGGGCAACATCTTCCTCGAAGGCAGCCACGCCACCGCCAAGAAGCATCTCCAGGACCTGCCGGGGATGACCGACCGGAAGAACCTGCTGCCGACCGGTGGCGTCCGGCACGTTGCCGAGGCGCGCGGCCAGGGCGACGATTTCCGCCCGCTCCAGCTGGACTCGGCCGAGCGCCACAAGGACATCGACGAGAACTACCGCGACCTGCTGGAGGCGGAATCGATCGTCAGTGGCACGCCGAAGCAGGTGTTGCCGAAGATCCGGCGCGTGCTCGAGACCCTGCGGCCGGGGAGCATCTTCTTCTGGGATGGCGACGGTTCGATGTCGCACGAGGATTCGATGCGGAGCCTGCGGCTGTTCGGCGAAGAGGTGCTTCCGGCCGTGCGCGAGATGGCGAAGGAGCTTGGGCTGCCCGGCCCGTTCGAAACGGACCCGGCGACGAACCTGCCGATCCTAAGCGAGACTGCGGTTCGGTAGGCTCGACAAACAGGTCGGGCCTGCGGGCAGAGAATTCGGCGGCGAATCACGACGTCCCCGGGCTGGCGCGCCGGGGCTCCGATGGAATTGGCGGCGTGGGGAAGTTGCTACGAAGCCGGACTCTGCCGCCGCGCGTGGAGGGCCGCCAGCAGGCGCTCGTCGGTTGGTTCGATTTCGAAGCCTTCGGGGAAGGGCGCGCGGGCTGGTTCGCCGAGGGCGGCGAGGATGCGCGGGTGCTGGTAGTAGGCGATGTAGAGGTAGCGCGAGACGCTGACCATGAGCATCGGGTGGTCGCCGAGCACGCTCTGCACGACTTCGACTCGGTCGGCGGGTAACAACGCCGGGAGGCCAGCCGGCTCGACCACGAGGGCGGCTTCGAACACGGACTGGAGGCCGTTGCTGACGACGTGACCGAAGCGCGTATCCGCTTCGACGCTGGTGGCGATAGCTTCGCCCAGCCCGAGACTGCCGGCGCCGGGCATGACGCCGTCCGCGCTCGGCGGGATGACGAGGTTGAGGAATGCCTCCATGAAGGCAGGGTCGCGCAGGGGGTTCGTGGTGGTGGTCATGGCTAGTCGAACAGGCTCCCCATGTTCTTCTTGATGCGGTCGGCGACGTAGAGCGCGAGCGCCTGGATGGTAGAGGTCGGGTTCACGCCGCCAGCGGTGACGAAGATGCTGCCGTCGATAATGAAAAGGTTCTTGACGTCGTGCGAGCGGCCCCATTCGTTGACGACGGAGCGCGCGGGGTCGGTGCCCATGCGGGCAGTGCCCATAAGGTGCCAGCCGGCGGTCTTAATCAGCGGGTCAGACCAGGTGTCGATCGCCCCCGCGGCCATGAGCGCCTCTTTTCCGCGCTCGACCGAGTGCGCGAGCATTTTCTGGCTATTTTCGCTCAGGGTGTAGGTCACTTTCGGCGCCGGGATGCCGTTGCTGTCCGTGAGCACGGGGTCGAGCGTGACCGTGTTCGTCTCCTCCGGGAGATCCTCGGTGATGGCGACCATGCCGGCAATGTGGCCGTGCAGCCGCTTGTAGGCCTCGTGGTGGCCTTCGCCCCAGGGGACCATGCCGGTCGCCATGCCCCAGAGAGCGGTCTGGGCGGGGCCGGCGCCGCGCGTTCCTTCGTACGAATAGCCGCGCACGAAGCCGCGCGAACGGTCGGTTTTGTAGAACTCGTGGCTCCAGAAGGTGCAGCCGCCCGGGCCGCGGCGGCCGTTCAGCGGCTCGTCGAAGATGCCGCGAATGAGCGAGTAGGGGTGGAACATGAGGTTCTTGCCGACGAGCCCGCTGCTGTTCGCTAGGCCGTCCGGGAAGCGGTCGCTCTTCGAGTTCAGCAGGAGCCGGGGCGTGCCGATGCCGTTGCAGGCCAGCACGACAATCTCCGCCTTCTGCTCCTGGAGCACGCCGTCCTGGTCGTAATAGAGGACGCCGTCGGCCATGCCGTCCGGGCGGAGGGTAATCTCCTTCACGCGGCAGCCGGTGCGAATTTGCACGCCCTTGCGCTGGGCGACGGGCCAGTAGGTGATGTCGGTGCTGGCCTTCGCGCCCTGCGAGCAGGCGGTCGTGCAGGGGCCGAGGTTGATGCATGGCGAGCGGCCTTCGTACTCGCGCGAGGCGATCGCGCTGTCCGAGGGCCACCAATGCCAGCCGAGCTTTTCGAACCCGGAAGCGACGATGTTGCCGGTTGCACCGAGGGGCAGCGGCGGCATTGGCGGCTCGTGGTAGGGATACGCCGGGTCGCCCGCGAGGCCGGAGACGCCCATCATCCGGTCGTTCGTGGTGAAGAACGGCTCGAGGGTCTGGTAGTCGATCGGCCAGTCGTCGGCGACGCCGTCATCGGTTTTGACGCGGAAGTCGCCGGGAGTAAAGCGCGGGAAGTGCGCCGCCCAGAGGATCGTGCTGCCGCCGACCGCGTTGAACATCAGCGGCTGAATCGGCGAGGCGGAATCGTTGACCGGGTAGTCCTGGGGCAGGCCGCGGACGTTCGGGTTGCTGGCGAACGGCCCCATGGCGCGCGTTTCCCAGTCCATGTGGTTCGTCGGGTAGTCCTTCTGGTGCATCCAGGGGCCCTGTTCGAGGCAGAGGACGCTGGCGCCAGTATCGGCGATGCTCCACGCGAAAGCAGCGCCCGAGGCGCCCGCGCCGATGATGAGGACTCCGACCGGTTCGTTCGACATGCGCGCAATCCTACTGGCAGCGCGACGGAGATGCACATCGGCCAATTTCATGCGCAATTCGAAGACAAACCCTGCCAGCGAGCGCAGCCAGCGCGAATCGACCGCTCAAACTATTGTTGTTGGTCTGCGAAGCCTCCCGGAATCGCAAAGGAGTGCGTACATGGGCTACATGACCGAAGAACGAACCCTGATTCAGAAGTCGGCGCGAGATTTCGCGATGCGGGAGGTGTTGCCGGTCGCGAACGAGCTCGACAAGGTCAAGGGCGACATCCCGATGTCCGTGCGCGACCAGATGAGCGACCTTGGCTACTTCGGGATGCGCATCCCGGAGCAGTACGGCGGCCTGGGGATGGGCGTCTTCGAGTACATTCTCGTCACGGAGGAGCTGGCGCGAGCGTGGATGAGCGTCGCCAGCATCATCGCCCGCGGGAACGGCCTCAGCGCCGGGTTCAGCGAGGAGCAGAAGCAGCAGTACCTGCCGCGCATGGCCCGGGGCGAATTCCTCGGCGCGGTGGCGCTTTCGGAGTCGGACGCCGGCTCGGACCTCGCGAATGTGCAGTGCCGGGCGCGGCTCGATGGCGATGAGTGGGTGATCAACGGGAACAAAATGTGGTGTACTTTTGCGGACGGCGCGGATTACATAACCGTGCTCGCGCGGACCGAGGAGATGGACCCGGCCCGCCGCCACAAGGGAACCGCGATGTTCTTCTTCGAAAAGGAGCGCGGCACATTCCCGACCGGGTTGCGCGCCACGAACATCAACAAGATCGGCTACCACGGCTGGAAGACCTGGGAGCTGCAGTTCGACGATTTCCGGGTGCCGCTCTCTGCGCGGCTGGGCGAAGAGGGCGACGGGTTCAAGGCGGCCGCCGGATTCCTCGAAAGTGCCCGCGCCCACACCGCCGCGCGAGCCACCGGGCTGGCCCGCGGCGCCTTCGAAGACGCAACCGCATTTGCGAAGCAGCGCGTCCAGTTCGGGCAGCCGATCGCGAGTTTCCAGGCGATTCGCTTCAAGCTCGCGGAGATGGCGGCCGAGATTGAAGCCGCCCGCCAGCTCACCTATTTCGTCTGCGATCTGATCGACTCGGGCCAACGCTGCGACAAAGAGGCCGGCATGGCGAAGTGGTTCGCGAGCGAAATGGCCGAGCGCGTGACCAGCGATGCGCTCCAGATCCACGGCGGCGTTGGCTACACGACGGACCTGCCGCTCGAACGGTACTGGCGCGACGCTCGGCTCACGAAGATCTTCGAGGGCACCTCCGAAATCCAGTTGCGCATCATCTCGGACCGCATCCTCGACGACCGCTGAGACGGCCGTTGGACTGCAGGCGGCCGTATCGCCGAGCGGCCTTAGATCACCTGCTTCTCGCGCAGGGCCGCGATCTGCTCCCAGGAGTAGCCGAGTTCCTCGAGGTAGGTCTCGGTGTGGCTGCCCAGTTCGGGCGCCTGGCCCTGGGGGATGGTCGGCTGGCGGTTGAACTGGATGGGCGCGCCGACGATCTTCGTCGTGCCGAGCATGGGGTGCTCCATCTCCGTGATGTAGCCGTTCACGCGCGCCTGCGGGTCCTCGAGGATCTCCGCGTAGGTCTGGACAGCGGTGCCGATGACGTCCAGCCGTTCGAACAGTTCGAGCCAGTAGGCGTTCGCCTTGCTGGCGAAAATCGGGCGCAATTCTGCGGCGATGGTTGCGATATTCGCCGCTCGCTCGGCGTCCGATGGGAATTGCTGCTGGAGGTGCGCGAGGTCGAGGGCCTCACAGAGGCGGGCGAAGCGTGGGCCGTTCATCCCGGCGAGGACGATGGCGCCGTCCGAGGTGGCGTAGGAGCCCCAGAGGCTGCGCGGCGAAAGGAGCGGGTGGCCGTTGCCGGCGCGGCCGGAGACGGTGCCCATCATCGATTGCTCGGTGATCTCCCAGGATTGGAGCCCGATCTGCGTGCCGTAGAGCGAGACGTCGACCTGGATGCCTTCGCCCGTGCGGGCAACGTGCAGGAGGCCGCCGAGGATGCCCGAGCAGAGGTAGAGCGCGCCGACCTGGTCGCCGATAGCCGCGCCGGCCGGGAGCGGTGGGTCGCCCTCCATCCCGGTCTTCGACATGATGCCGCCGAGCGCCTGGCCGACGATGTCGAAGCCGGGAAGGCCGGATTTCTCGCCGAGCGGACCGTAGGCCGAGGCCGCGGCATAGACGACTCGCGGGTTGCGCGCTTTGACCGCATCGTAGCCGAGGCCGAGCGCATCCATCACTCCGGGGCGCATATTGCTGACCACCGCATCCACCTTTTCGACCAGCTGCAGGGCGATTTCACGGCCTTCGGGGGTTCGGACGTCGATCGTGATGCTGTTCTTGCCGCGGTCGTGGGCGACGAAGTAGGCGCGCGGGAGGACCTTCTGGCCGGGGACGGCGTTGCGGCCCATCTCGCCGGTGCGAGCCTCGACTTTGATGATCTCGGCGCCCATATCCGAAAGCATGACGGTGGCGTATGGACCCTGCTGGGCCCAGGTGAAGTCGAGGATGCGGATTCCGTCCAGCGGCCTGCTCATGATGATTCTCCTCCCCGGGACCGCGCGCGCGTCGGCAGCGCGAATCATTCGTTGGACGCGAAGCATGTCCTGCGAGCGCGCCACGCGCAATCGATCGCAGAATGGCCGTCTCGGGTTTCGCCGGATTTCGGCCGAGAGTCCCGAGTTTCGAGCAGATTACAGAAACCTGACAGGCCTCCGCAGCACGGCGTATGTTTCGACTACCCTCTCGCATAACCCTAAAGCAGGCCGCCGGGGGCAGGAGCACGGCATGGAAACTGAGCCAGGATCGGACCCCCGTTCGGAGGCGCGCTATCGGCCGGGCGTGGCGCGGACCTACGAAGGAGACGGCGTTCGCGTGGACTGGGAGCCGGCACTCTGTATCCACGTCGCCGCCTGCATCAATGCGCTGCCGCAGTCGTTCAACCCGAACGCGCGGCCCTGGGTGCAACTCGAAGGCGTCACCGCCGAGCAGGTTGGCCGCGCCGTCGAAGCCTGCCCGACCGGCGCGCTGACCTATTCTCCCCGCCTGGAAGAGTTCATCCCGGACGAGTGCGCGGCACAGGTGCAGCCCCGGCGCGACGGGCCGCTGTTTCTGCGCGGCGAACTCGAAATTGTCGACCTTGATGGGAACGTCGTGCGGCAGGCGACGGCGCTCGCGCTTTGCCGCTGCGGGCATTCGCAGAACAAGCCCTATTGCGACCTCAGCCACCGTGCCGCTGGGTTCAAGTCCTGAGCGGACGGTGAATCGCGCGGCCTGGCTTCGGAATGCAGACCGCAGGTTAACTCGGACGGGCTGCCCGGCGGCCGGAAAAGGCGTATCTTCCCGGCTCATAAGGAGTTCCCCATGCCAAGAAGTAATTCCCACGAAAACGCCGGCCGGCCGACCGAGATGCGCGCCCTCGACCAGCTCAACGAGGTCATCGCCGAGGGGACGGATGCGGACGGCTGGCTGCGCCGCGCGATTGCTGCCCTGCACGTTTGCACGTTTGCGGTCGAAGAGCGGCTGGATGCGCTTGGCGGCGCCGGTGGCATCGCCGAGAAGTTCGAGCGCGAAGAGCCGGGCCTGGCGCCGTCGTTCAAGCGGCTGATTTCGCAATTCGACCATCTTCTCGCCGAAGCGTGGGAGACCGAACGTGCCGCCCGCGGCCCGTCGGAACAGTTCCACGCGCAGCTCAAGAGTCTCGCGAGCGAACTCAGCGCGGCAATCAGCAAGGAGTTCGGCCTGACCGAAGACGCCATGAACCGGATGTCCGCCGCCGTCGATTAGGGCAGGACCGACAGCGAGAGTGACGAAGGCGTCGC
>JBBSKE010000198.1:0-6992 GCA_038256595.1 Tepidiformales bacterium
CGACGATTTCCGTATCATGCCGGCGAAGAAGCTGTTCGCGCTCGGGGTGGGCCATGCCCGTCGCCGGGGGATGGAACCTGGCGCCCGCGCGGAGGTCCCGGCGGTGCCCGCGGAGACGAACCTGGTATCGCTTTCGCCGGTCGAATGGCAGGTGTTGACCGCACTCAAGCGCGAATTCGCACCAACCGAACTGACGACGAACCCCTGGGCGCCGCGTGCGGCCGAGGCGGGCGTCTCGCTCGAAGCGTTCTACGCGATTGCCCGGTCGCTGGCGGCTCGGCGGCTGCTCGGGCGCTTTTCGACCTTCCTCGAACACGTGAAGCCGCTCGCAGACGGCGAACGCGTGACTCGCTACAACGCGCTCTTCCACTGGGCAGTCCCGGTTGGGCGCGAGTCCGAGGCCGGCGCGGAGGTCGGGCGGCACGACATTATGACGCATGCCTACTGGCGCGAAGGCGGCCCGGAGTTTAACAACGTGAACGTCATGGGTGTCGCCCACGGCACGGATAAGGCCTTCGTCCTGGCCCACAAGGCGGCAATCGACGCGCATCTCGCCGAAGCCGGTATCGTGGTTTCGTACACCAATGTGTTCTGGGGCGGGCGGAGCGAAATCAAGCCGTCCGAGATTTCGCCCGTCGAATACCACCGCTGGTGCCTCGCCGAGGGCCTCGACCCCGAAGTGATGCGCGCGCCGGACAACGAGGAGTCGAAATCTTGACCAGCCGGGGACGTGTGGCAATCGTCGGCGCCGGCCCGGGCGACCCGGGTCTGCTGACGCTGGCGGCGGCGAAAGCGCTCGCCGAAGCGGATGTCGTACTCTACGACGCCCTCGTCGCGCCCGAGATCCTCGCCCACGCCCGTCGCGGCGCCGAACTGCGCTACACCGGCAAACGCTCCAGCAACCACGCGCTCAGCCAGGCGAAGATGCAGGAATTGATGCTCGAACGGGCGAAGGCGGGACTCGCGGTCGTGCGGCTCAAGGGCGGCGACCCGTTCGTCTTCGGGCGCGGGTCCGAAGAGGCCGAAGCCTGCCGCGCCGAAGGCGTCCCCTACATCGTCGTGCCGGGCATCCCCTCGGCGATTGCGGCGCCGGCCTACGCGGGCATCCCGGTCACGCATCGCGGCATCTCCGGGAACTTCCTCGTCATGACCGGCCACCAGGCAGAGGGCGAAGCTGGCCCCGACTGGGACTTCGCCGCGAAGGCGGAGACACTCCTCATCCTCATGGGCATCGAGAACCTCGGCGGCATCGTGCGCGGGCTGCTGGGCGCCGGGAAGCCGCCCGAAACGCCGGTCGCGGGCGTCCGTTGGGGCACGCGCAGCGACCAGCAGGTTGTCTCGGCTACGCTCGGCACGATCGAGACCGTGGCCTGCGCGGAGGGCCTCGCCTCGCCGGCGGTGATCGTCATTGGCGGCGTCGCGGCACTCGGCGAGCGGCTGGCCTGGTTCGACCCGGGGCCACTCGCGGGCCGGCGAATCGTGGTCGCGCGCGCCCGGGCACAGGCGAGCGACCTCGCCGAGCGGCTCCGCGGACTCGGCGCACACGTCTCCGAAATCCCGGCGATCGAGGCAGAATTGCGCAGCAGCGACGCGGAGTTCCAGTCAGCGATCACGTCGCGGCCTGCCTGGCTCGTGCTCCCGGCTGTCGCATCAGTGACAGCGGCTATGGAAGCGATCGACGCTGCCGGGTTCGACATCCGCGTACTCGGCAATACGAAAATCGCTGTTTTCGGACAGGGAACGGTTGCGAAACTGCGCGAATTCGGGCTGAAGCCGGATTTCGTGCCATCAAAGGCGACGTTGAGCGCCCTCGCATCCGAATTGCCGGTCGTGGCAGGCGAAACCGTCGTTGTCGCCGCCTCCAGTGCCGCAACGGACGACGCCGCGAAGGAATTGCGCGCCCGGGGCGTCGAAGTCGTGCAGATTGCAGCGTTCGCCGAGGTTGCGCGGCCGATCGACGACCAACAGCGCCGCGAATTCGAAGACGCGGACCTCGTCATCTTCACCAGCGCCTCGACCGTGACGAATCTGTTCGATGCGCTCGAGGGCACGCCGGTTCCGCAGAACGCGAAGCTGCTCTCGATTGGCCCCCAGACGAGCGCGCGCATGCTCGCCACCTTCGGGCGGATCGACATCGAAGCTTCGAGCGCGAACCTCGATGGCGTGGTCGAAGCGGTCCTCGGGGCCGCGCGATGAGCCGCGGGATTCTCCTCGTCGGGCATGGGTCGCACCTCAACGCGAACTCCAGCGCGCCGATTCACCAGCACGCCGAGACGCTGCGTCGCGCCGGTCTCGCGCCCGAGGTGAGGGTCGCCTTGTGGAAGGAAGAGCCATCGCTTTCGCGCGGGTTCGACGCCTTCGAAGCCGACGATGTGACGGTGGTGCCGGTATTTATGTCGACCGGGTACTTCACCGAGCAGGTCATCCCGCGCGAAATGGGCATCGCCGCTGGGGTCGGGACCAGCGACGGGAGGACGGTTCGCTACACGGCGCCGATTGGGGCGCACCCGGCGCTCGCGAAGGTGGTCATCCAGCGCGCCAACGAGGCCGGGGCGGAACCATCGGACGCGCTGGCCGTCCTCGGACACGGCACGCCGCGGAACCCCCGCTCGGAGCGCAACATCTACACCCAGGCGGAGGCGATCGCGCGGCTGGGAGCGTTTGCAAACGTGACCACCGTCTTCCTCGACCAGGAGCCGAACATGCGCGACCTGTTCGCGATGGTCCCGGAGGCGAGCGTCGTCATGGTGCCCTTGTTCGTCGCAGATGGCTGGCACGTCGGCGAGACCATCCCCGAGGACATGGCCCTGGATGGCTGCGAGACGCGCCGCGATGGCCGCCGATTGCGCTACGCGAAGGCCGTTGGCACTCATCCGGCCGTCGCCGAAGTGGTTGCGGAACTCGTCGAGGACGCCTGGAAATGGTGAGCTGGCTGGACCGGGCGACTAGCGAACATCGCGGCTTCGAACTCGGGGAACTCGTCGTCGAGCCGAGGGGGACGGGCTGGGAAGTGCGCGGCCCGCGTGCCGGCGCTGCCGAAACGTGCGAACTCGACGCTTCGAATCTCGAATCCATTCGCCAACGAGTCCTCTGCGACGATGGCGGGCGCTACCGGCCGCTGAGTGGGGCACCCTCCCTACCCGGCGGATTGCAATTCACAGCGGCGGACGCCGTTGAGCTGCGGGCAGCGATCGAAGTGATCTACCCGCTGGCGACGCACCATATCGCGGCAGAATCCGAGGGCCAACTCCGGATGACAACCCTGGACAACGTGCTCGAACGCCAGTCTGGCCGCTACGCAAAGGCGGCGAAACTCAGCGACCGTGGCCGTGCCATCGCCACCGAGGTGGTCTGCGGGCAGTGTGTCCGTACGCCGATCTGGGTCGATTTCGACGCGTCGATCGGGCGTGTTCGGAACGATGAGGCCACAGGTTCGAGCCCAGGTGGGCCAATCCCCTGCCCGGAAGCGTGCAGCATCATGGTCTCGTTCTGCCGGGAGGCGGCGCAGTGGGAGGCGGAACTGCCCGCGAGTGTCCCGGTAGACCCGGCGGTTGGATTCGCCGCATTCGAAACGCCCGGGAACGCGCTGCGGGAGCTCTGGCTCGCCGCGGTGGCCACCGGGGAGGTCCAGGATATGGAGGTGGGAAGTGGAATACCGGCAGATTCGCGGCACTGACCTGACCGTCTCGGCGGTCGGCTTCGGCGTTTGGACCGTTGGCACAACCTGGTGGGGCGTGAAAGAGCGCTCCACCGGCATCGCGCTCCTGCGCCAGGCGTTCGACCTCGGCGTGACCTTCTTCGACACCGCCGACACCTATGCCAGCGGCGAGGCCGAGACCATCCTCCAGGAGGCGATCGGCGAGCACCGCAGCAAGATCGTCATCGGCACGAAGTTTGGCTACGACATCTACAACAGCCCCGAGCGGCCAGGCCAGCAGGAGCGTCCGCACGACTGGTCGCCGAAATATATGCGGCGCGCGCTCGAAGAATCACTGCGGCGGCTGGGCACGGATTACATCGACCTCTACCAGCTCCACAACCCGCGGATCGACGCGATCGACAACGACGCGCTCTGGGACGAGTTGCTTCGGGCCAAGGAAGAAGGGCTCATCCGGGCGATCGGCACCGCCCTCGGGCCCGCCTATGACTACCGCCAGGTGCCCGAGGGCATCGCTTCGATCACGAAGCGGAAGGCGCCGCCGCAGATCATCTACAACATGTTCGAGCAGGGCCTCGGCGCCGGGATCGCGCCCGCCGCCTACGAGCAGGACGTCTCGATCCTCGTGCGCGTGCCGCACTGCTCGGGCCTGCTCGATGGCAGCGTTCGCGCCGATACCGTGTTCGAACCCGGCGACCATCGCAACTGGCGCGTGACCACCAACGAGCGGCGCAAGCTCTGGATGGAGCAGGGCCTGAAGAAGGTCGAGATGCTCCATTTCCTCGAAGAGGGCCGCACCCTCGGGCAGGCGGCGATCCAGTTCGCGCTCTACCAGCCGATCGTCGCTTCCGTGCTGCCGAACATCTACAACGCCGGGATGCTCGAAGAGTTCGCGACCTACGACCAGGCGCGCTACCTCACGACCGAGAAATACGGCCGCATCCAGGCGCTGACGGCGCGCAATTTCGACCTTTCACCCGTATCTGCGACTCGATTCCCGGTCGCGGCCAGCTAAGGAGCAGACCATGAGCCAGCACCCAGCAGCAGGCGCACCTTCGAACGCACCCACGGGGGCGCCACCCGCTCGCCGCGGCCCAATGGTGGACCTCGACCCAAGCGGCCAGGTGACCGGACGCGAACCAGACCGCTCGCGGCGGCAGTTCCTGAACTACGCATTCTTCAAGGTGGACCCGGTCTTCCGGCGACTGCCCCTGGACGAGCGTCGTCAGGCGAGCGACGAGTTCGTGGCGCTGCTCGCGAAATACGGCGACCACGACGAGATGATCCTGCGCACTTACTCGCTCGTGGGATTGCGCGCGGACGCCGATTTCATGCTCTGGCGGATCTCCAATGACCTCGCCTGCTTCCAGGAGATGCAGGCGGCGATCAACGCGACGTCGCTCGGGGCGTATCTCACGCAGCCGCACAACTTCATCTCGCTGCAGAAGCGCTCGCAGTATGTGAACCGGGTCGAAGGCTCCGGCCACGGCCTCGAACTGCTGCCCGGCGAGGGAAAGTTCCTGTTCCTCTATCCGTTCGTGAAGACACGCGCCTGGTACGACCTTTCGCCGCACGCCCGCCAGGGGATGATGGACGAGCATATCCACGCCGCAAGCCCGTTCAAGGGAGTGCGTCTAAACACGAGCTACAGCTACGGGATCGACGACCAGGAGTTCATCGTGGCCTTCGATTCAGACTACCCGCAGGAGTTCGTGGACCTCGTGGGGCGGCTGCGCTACACCGAAGCGAGCCTCTACACGCTGCGCGATACGCCGATGTTCACCTGCGCGAAGGCGGATGGCGCGACAATCGTGAGCCAGGTCTCGGGAGTGCCAGCCTAGGATGCGGAGACGTTGAGCAGGCTCTCCATGCAGGATTCGCAGAGTCCATGGCTGACGCGGACGTTGGTATTGCCGCCGTCGCGCTCATAGGCTTCGGCATCGAGCCAGTTATTCGCTTTGCCGGGGTCCTCCACTCGCTTGCAGACCGAACAGATGGTCACGAGTGGCAGGTCGAGCCGGTCGCTGTTCGGGGTGAACCCGAGCACCGCCCTGACCATCCGTGTTCGCTCGGAAAGTAGCGACGAACGGAACTCCAGGCTGCGCCCGCGCCGGGTAATGGTCATGCGCATGGTCCGGGCGACATCGGGCGAATCACAGGAGTAGGGGTAGGAGACTGTCGCCCGGACGCCGGTTCGAAGTTGGTAGAGGAGCGTGCGTGTCGCGGCCTGCGTCGGCGCACCGGCGATGAAATCGAGCAGGGGGCGTCCGACCATGAGCGAGTGGTCGAGCAGTTCGGGCGCGTCGTTCTCTGCGGCGAATCGATCCCAATCATCCGCACGGCCGACGGCCTCAATGATCCCGTCGAGGTCTGTCAGAAAGACGACTTCCATGCGCGATTAGCCTCTCCGAGCCCTTGCTCAACAAAGTTTACCATCCTGGTTCGCGCTCAGTTGGTCCGATTGCTGACGAGAGCGGGACAAGTCGACCGGGCGCAAAGACGACCCTTACGGGCGCTCGCACGCGCCCAGAATGCGCGCGGCCATGGGCGGCGGGAGGCGAATTCCGCGAGTTTCAGCGCGATGGCAGGAACAATGTATGATTGCGACCCATCACCAAACCCGGAGTTCATTCCCTATGGCAGATATTACCGGAGCCCAGATTGTGGCTCGTTCGCTCAAGCAGCAGGGCGTCGAATACATGTTCGGCATCGTTGGCATTCCTGTTATCCCGATCGCCGTCATGGCCCAGCGCGAAGGCATTAAGTTCTTCGGATTCCGCAATGAGCAGGCCGCGAGCTACGCAGCCGCAGCCGTCGGCTACATGACCGGCCGCCCGGGCGTCTGCCTCGGCGTTTCTGGCCCTGGCATGATCCACGGCATCGCCGGAATGGCGAACGCTTGGTCGAACTGCTGGCCCATGATCCTCATCGGTGGCGCGAACGACTCGTACCAGAACGGACAGGGCGCATTCCAGGAAGCCCCGCAGATCGAAGCGGCTCGCCCGTTTGCGAAGTACTGCGCGCGCCCAGACAGCGTTTCCCGCCTGCCGTTCTACATCGAGCAGGCTGTGCGCACCTCGATCACCGGCCGCCCCGGCGCCGTCTACCTCGACCTCCCGGGCGACATCATCACCGGCTCCGTCGATGAGGACACGCTGGCCTGGCCGGCGAAGTGCCCGGACCCGATTCGCACGACGGCCGCTGACGAGTCTGTCGCCGCCGCCATCGAAGCCCTCAAGTCGGCCGAGCGACCGCTCGTCATCGTCGGCAAGGGTGCGGCCTATTCCCGCGCCGAAGACGAAGTGCTGAAGTTCGTCGAGTCTACGGGCCTCCC
>JBBSKE010000199.1:0-6983 GCA_038256595.1 Tepidiformales bacterium
GGCACCGGGATTCTGCACTCGGAGATCAACGCGACGAAGGACGCGGCCGTGCGGTTCGTGCAGATGTGGGTGGTGCCGGACACCGCCCGGATCAAGCCCGGATACTCGCAGCGGGACATCAACAGCGAACTCGGGCGTGGGGGACTCGTGCCGCTCGCCTCGGGGCGAGGCCACGACGCGGCGATCGGCATCCAGCAGGAGGGCGCGGTCCTCTGGGTGGCCCGGCTGGCCGCTGGCGAGCGGTTCGCATTCCCGGATTCGCCGTTCGCGCACCTCTACGTGGTCACCGGCGATGTCTCGCTCGCGACCGGGGAGGCGCTGGGCGAAGGCGACGCCGCGCGCGTTACGGTAGCGAACGGTCTCACGGGCAAGGCCGGGCCGAATGGCTCCGAAATCCTGCTCTGGGAGATGAGCCAGCAACTCGCCGCCTGACATCCCGGCAACCAGCGATGGCTAGCCCGGCACTTCCGCGATCAGGTCGCGCAGGTGCCGGGCGACCAGCGCCGGGTCCTGCATCGGGATGAAGTGCGTCAGTTCGGGATAGGGGAAGTCCTTCGCGTTCGTGAATTCGGCCACCAGCGCGGGGTAGGTCGGCGAGGCGGACATGTCCGCTTCGATTGGCTGCGTCCGGGGTTTCGCGCGGAGGATGTGGACCGGGTAGTCGATTGTGGCGATGGCTGCGTACGGGTCCTCGCCGCCCGCACCCATATATGTCGCCGCTTCGACCCAGGGCGGGCAGGCGAGCACGAGACCCTCGCCGTCCGGGTTCGGCACGAGGCCAAACTCGCAGTAATCCTGGAGGACGGCCGGGTCCCACGTGTTGAACGGCGGCCGGCTGGCGAAACGCTCGACCATCTCCTCGACGGACGCCCAGTTGTTCCGGCGGCGGGCGGCGAAGTGCTCACCGCGTGGCGCGGGCACATCCTGGTAGGTCGACCTTTCGCTGACGACGGGGTCGACCAGCAGCAGGCCGGCGAAGGCGCCCGGCGCCTGGGGGCTCGCGGTAATGAGGGCGTGGCCGCCCTTCGAATGGCCGATGCCGATGGCGCCTTCGAGCCCGAGCGGGCCGGCGAGCGCGGCGATGTCGTTGCCGAAATTGCGCCAGCGATAGGCGTCTGGCGCATCCGGCTTCGAACTCAGGCCGTGACCGCGCATGTCGATGGCGACGCAGCGGAACTCCGGCAGCAGCGCAATCGTCTGGGCCCAGCAGTGCGCGTGGAATCCGGTCGCATGGGAGAAGAAGAGCGTCGGGCCGGCTCCGGGCCACTCGTACGACTGGATCTCCACCTCGCCGAGGACGTGGCGGCGGGCGACCGGGGTGCGGGCGAGGGACATTCAGGGCTCCTGCTGGGTGCTCCCGCCATCATAGCCGAGCCGCGATTCGCCAGCTTTCCATTGCGTTTCGTCGATGGATGACACGGTTAGCAGTCCCTCTGCTAAACTGCTAAGCATGGCCACTGGGCAGCGCGACCTCTACGAAATCCTCGATGTACCCAAAACCGCAAGCGAGCAGGACCTCAAAAAGGCCTTCCGTAAGCTCGCCATGGAGTTCCACCCGGACCGCAACAAGGCCGAGGACGCTCCCGAAAAGTTCAAGGAGATCAACCGCGCCTACGAGGTGCTCTCCGACCCACAGAAGCGCGCGGCATACGACCGCTACGGCCACGCTGCCATCGATGGGCAGAGCGGCGGCGGCAACGGATTCGATGGTTTCCAGGGCTTCGATGGCGGCTTCGGCGATATTTTCGACGCGTTTTTCGGAGGAGCAGCCGGTCGTGGCGGCGGCAGGCGGCGGCGTGGCCCCGCGCGCGGCAGCGACCTTCGCTATCCGCTCGATATCACCTTCGAAGAGGCGGTTTTTGGCGTCGAGAAAGAGATCGAGTTCCCCCGGCTCGAACGCTGCGAGACATGTGCGGGCAAGGGCACGGCCGCCGGCGCCGAAGTCTCCACCTGCCCAGAATGCAACGGCGCGGGCGAGATTCGCCGCTCGCAGCAGAGCATCTTCGGCCAATTCGTCAATGTGACCGCCTGTGGCCGCTGCCAGGGCGAAGGCTCCGTGATTACGAACCCCTGCACCACCTGCAAGGGCACGGGGCGCGAACAGAAGACGCGCAAACTCAACATCAAGGTCCCTGCGGGTGTCGATGAAGGCGCCCAGATCCGCATCACGGCCGAGGGTGAGGCCGGCGCGCGCGGCGGCGAGCAGGGCAACCTCTACGTCGTCCTCGGGGTCGCGCCCCACGAGCGCTTCGAGCGCGTCGATGACCATATCGTCCTCGAACTGCCGGTGAATATCGCCCAGGCGACCCTCGGCGCGCGCGTGGAGATCCCGACGCTCGACGGCGATGCGCCCTTCGAAGTGCCCGCGGGCACCCAGAGCGGCGAGGATTTCGTCATCCGTGCCAAGGGCGTCCCCCACCTGCGCGGCATCGGGCGCGGCGACATGGTGGTCCGCGTCACGGTCGTTGTCCCCGAAGATGTGACCGAAGAGCAGCGCCTGCTCCTCGAAAAGCTCGCGGCGACGATGGGCACGCCGACCCTGCCGCGCAAGCACAAGGGCTTCTTCGAACGCATTCGCGACGCGGTGGCCGGTTAGCGTGAGCGACCAGGCGGCGCGCTCCGATGCGACCGGGCTCTGGTTCGAAATCACGGCGATGGTGCCCCCCGCGATGGTCGAAGCCGTCGCGGAAGTGATGCGCACGGTTGCCCCCGGTGGCGTCACAATCGATGAGCCCGTGGATATCCTCGGGCCGGAGATGGGCTTCAAGGTGCGCGCCGGCGAACCCGTAGGCGTGCGCATCTACCTCCCGAGCAGCGAACTTGGCGCCATCCTGACCGAAGAGCTGCGGCACGCGATGGAAGAGTTCCCCGATGTCGAACTCGTCGCAAAGCCGATCTACCAGCAGGACTGGGAAGTGAGCTGGCGCGAGTTCTTCGGCGTCGTCGATAACGGCGGGCGCGTGATTATCGTCCCTTCCTGGATCGACCACGAGGCCAGCGAGGGCCAGCTCGCCATCCGCCTCGACCCGGGACAGGCGTTCGGGACGGGCCACCACGAGACCACGAAGATGTGCATCGCAGCCCTCGAAGATCGGGTGACGCCCGACTCGTCCGTGCTCGATGTCGGCACTGGCTCCGGGATTCTCGCGATTGCTGCGATCCTGCTCGGCGCGAAGTCGGTCCACGGGATCGATATCGACCGCGTCGCTGTGGGCGTCGCCCGTGAGAACTGCGAAATCAACGGCGTGGCCGACCGGGTGACTCTCGAGGCCGGCGTGCTCGCCGCAGACCACGGCACGACCTACGACGTGGTCATCGCGAACATCAGCACCGCCGCCAACATGGGCCTCGCCGAGATTTTCGGACATGTCGTGCGGCCCGGTGGTCGGCTCATCCTCAGCGGCATCCTCGCCGTCGATGAGCCGCGCGTCTCTGGAGTCATCCTGCCCGCCGGGTTCAGCGCAGAAGCCCAGCGCTACGACGGCGACTGGTGCCTGCTCGAATACGCTCGCCTTTAACCGGGCTGGCGGGTGAACATACCCACATGGCGCACCTCTCCCGCATCTTCCTCCGCGAACCCATCGCACCCGGCCCGGTCACGCTTACCGGGGAAACCGGGAAGCGTCTCGCCTCGGTGATGCGCGTGCAGCCGGACGAGCCGCTTCTCCTCTTTAATGGCGACGGCAAAGAGTGGGATGCGACGGTGGCCAGCACCGCGCGCGAGCGGGTGGAGGTCACGGTCGGCGGAGTCGCTCGCCAGGAGCCTCCCTCGGCCGTTTCGCTTGAAATCTGGGCCGGGCTGGTGCGTGCTCAGCGGTTCGACTGGCTCATGGAGAAGTGCACTGAAGGCGGGGCCGACGTGATTCGCCCGCTGACCTCGCAGCATTCGGCCCGCGGGGAAGGAGCATCGGCGAACCGCGAAGAGCGCTGGAATCGCATCGTCGTCGAGGCGAGTGAGCAGTCCGGACGGCTGCACGTGCCCGTCGTCGCCAGTGCTGCGAATTTCTCGGCGCTCATCGAACGGCGAACGGTGCCCCTGGTCATCGCCCACCCCGGGGGCGAACCGGCGGCCGCGCTCGCACCGTTGCTCCCGGATCACGGCAACTTGATGGTCGCCATCGGCCCCGAAGGCGGTTTCAGCGAGGCCGAAGTCCGCGACGCCCGCGCTCGTGGCGCCCTCGTCCTCGCCCTGGGGACGAATATCCTCCGCACCGAGACGGCGGCGCTCGCGGCGACGCTGCTCCTGCGCTCCGTGCTTCCTCGCTAGGGAGAGTGCGGGGCCGGCGTCAGTTCGACAACGAGGCCGTTGCTCCACTTGTACTTCGCGTCCATCAGGGTCGAAATGGTGGCCACGAGTTCCGCGTCTATTGCTGGATCGAGCGCGCGAGCGGTCGCCGGCGTTCTTGCGAGCCGGGATTCGCGCGCCTCGCCGCTGCCGACCGAGAAGTGGACCGCCGGGTTGGCGGCGATATTTCGCACCCACGCAGACTTTTCGCGGTGCTCGGAGACGAGGAAATGGCGGCCTTCGTGCGCCACGAACCAGATTTCGATCTCGCGCGGCAGGCCCGTCGTCCGGCCAATCGTTTCGAGGTAGAGGAATTCATCGCTCAATTTACGTGGACCCCTTCCCGCCACGGTAGCGCGGACCGAAGATACTGGAGAGGATGGCATCATGATACGCGGTTTGATCGTCACGTTCGGGCTCTTCGCCGCCTCCTTCGCGCTCCATATCGTGGGCGGCGCTACCGACCAGGGTTGGCTCTTCATCACCGCCGTCGCGCTCATCTTCGCGACCGCCACCGGCTTTCCCGCCATCATGCACGCCTTCGCCGGGCGCCGGGCAAGGTCCCGCAATGGCCGCGCGCTCTGGATCGTCGGCGGAATCACGGGCGTCGTGCTCACATCCTCGGCGCTCTGGGCGGTCAACGACCGGGCCTTCGCGCTATGGCACCCTCCGGTCGCGCTGCTCTGCGTGGCCGTCGTCAGCGCCGCACTCTGGGTGGTGATTCGCCAGAAGTTGGGCACGACCACACCGAGAATCAGCTCCGGCGGCCCGAAGGGCACCTCTCCCGCGCGCGCAAGGTAAAAATCCGGGGAACCCGGGGGTGCGCCAACCGTTCCTTCGTGCAAACTACATAAACGTTGAGTGACTGAGAAGAAAGGCGGTGCCGATGAGCCGCATACTCGCTGTTGGACTCCTGGGATTGCTCGTGGCGCTGCTTGGCGCCCGCGTGATAATCCCCTCCGATGCCGCGCACGCCGACCCGAACGCTCCGCTGCAGATCACGACAACGATTCCGGCGTCTGCCGTTGCTGGCCAGGCAGGGTTCATCATGAAGGTCTACGGCGACGGCTTCCCAGCGGATGTGAACGCTTCCGATCTCGTCTTTATCAACTGGGACGGGCATGTCCTCCCGGCGACGATCAAAAGCAGCACCGAGGTTCACACCTTCGTGCCAGCGGAGCTGCTCACCTCGCACGGCACCGCAAATCTCGGCGTGACCCTGTGGGATGGCCGCAGCGCGCCGAAGTCGGGCCCCTTCAACATCTGGCGATCTTCGAGCGACACGAACTGCGACGGATATATCGGCTCGCGGGACGCGCTCTACATTCTGCGCGTGCTCGCTGACCTGACGAACGAGACCAACCGTTGCAGTATCGACGCGAACAAGGACGGCACCAAGGACCTGGCCGATGTGAACTGGGTTCGCCTGAGCATCGCCGGGTTGGTCGAGCCTCTGCAGGCGGGAAACTAGGCACCGAAAACCGGCCTGCCCGCCGTCCGCCACCGTATTCGCGATTTGTCTTGCAACATCGGCTGCGCGGCGACAAACTCTGCCGATGAGCCGTCGCAGAGCCCTTGTGTTGCTCGCCATTGCCGTCGCCGTCCTCGCAGGGATTCCCTCCCTGCAGCACCCAGCCGAGGTGCGGGCAGACGTCACGCCGATTGTGGTGACAACCACGGCGGATTCAGGCGCCGGCAGCCTCCGTGCGGCGCTAGAGACGGCGAACACGAACGGGAACGCGGGCGAACAGGACATCATCGAGTTCGCTATCCCCGGCGCCGGGCCCCATATCATCGCGATCGCGACAGCGCTACCGGTTATCCAGGCGGTGCACATCAAGGGTGAATCCCAGGAAGACGCGTCATGCGAAATCCCCGGCCGGACACTCAAGATCGAGATCCGCGCCGCCGCACCGCTCACAAATGGTATTGCCGTCAGCCATTCTGGAAACCCTGGCTCGACGATCTCTGGCCTGGCCGTCACGGGATTCGGGTTCAGCGGCATCAGCCTGGGTGGCGGAGCAGCACACACCGTGCAATGCAGCAATATCGGGCTCCAGGCAGACGGCGTAACGGCCTTCGGAAACGGCGATGGCGTGTTCGTCAGTGTTTCCCCGTCCGCATTGATCGGCGGCGACGAACCCCGCCATCGGAATGTCATCAGCGGGAACACGAACAATGGGGTAACGCTGCTGCATTCGGGGACTTCCACGGTCAGGAACAATTACATTGGTGTCCGCGAGGATGGGATGGCGGCGGTTTCGAACGGGCCCAACGCGATTGTCGTGTCTCATTCGCAAGGCGTCGAGATCCGTTCGAATGTATTCGTTAGCAGCGCACCATCCAGGAACATCGAAGTCATCGGGAACAGTTCGAACAGCGTCATCCAGGGAAACCTGATCGGCTACCTGGCAGACGGGATAACCCCTGCCGCAAGCAACCTGTCAATGCGCATTTTCGCCAACGACGGCCAGGTGTCGTCGGGCCACACCATCGGCGGCATAGCCCCGGGTGAGGCCAACCGCATCTATGCCGCGGGAAGCGCGGCGATCGATATCACGGTCCTCGGTTCGGGCGTGTCCAATGCCAACGCGATCCGCGGGAACTCGATCCGGGCCAACGTCCGTGGTATCGCGCTCACCCCCGTCGACAAGGTTTTCCCCCAGGAAACGCCGAATGATGCGGGCGACGACGATGA
>JBBSKE010000200.1:0-6948 GCA_038256595.1 Tepidiformales bacterium
ACATGCGCACGCTTCGGCTCGACCGGACGTTCGATGCGGTCTTCGTCCACGACGCGGTGGTCTACCTGACCGAACTCGAGGGTCTGCGCCAGGCCGCGGCCACGGCCTTCGTCCACACCCGCCCGGGTGGGGCGGCGCTCTTCGTGCCCGACGCCATCACCGAGACCTTCGCACCCGGCACGGACCACGGCGGCGACGACGACCCGGACGGCCGCTCGCTGCGCTACCTCGAGTGGACGCACGACATCGAGCCAGGGGCGACTGCCTACCGCGTTGACTATGCCTACCTCCTCTCGGACGGCAGGGAGACGCGGGTCGAGTACGACACCTCGATGTGCGGGCTGTTCAGCCGCGCGGAGTGGTTCTCCGCGCTGGAAGACGCCGGGTTCATGGTCGAAACGCCCCCGCTGGACCCGGAATTCCACGAGGAGCAGGTAGCGTTTCTCTGCCGCCGGCCGGCATAACGTGACTCCCGGCTGAATGGAACCTGGAGCACCACCAAGCGGGCCGGGAAGCAACCCTCCCGGCCCGTTTAGCATCTTCTTCGGTCGTTAGCGGCCCTTGAAAGTTGCCTCGCGGCGCTCGGCGAAGGCGGAGAGGCCTTCCTTGAAGTCCTCGCTCTGGAAGAGCGGCAGGAGCTGCAGGTAAATGTGGTCCACGGCCGCTTCGAAGGTCTCATCCTGGCCGAGGCGCATCATGCGCTTGGTCGACTGCACGCTGAGGGGCGCGTTGTTCGCGATCTTGCGCGCCATGGCATTCGCTTCGGTCATGAGGTCGTCGTGCGGCACGACTTTGTTCACGAGGCCGAGTTCGAGGCTCTTCTGGGCGTCGAGCACGTCGCCAAGGAACGCCACTTCAGCAGCCTTCGCCCAGCCGAGCAGCCGTGGCAAATACCAGCAGCCGCCGGACTCCGGGACGACGCCGCGCTTGGCGAAGACGGCGCCGAGCTTGGCGTTCTCGCTGGCGATGCGAATGTCGCAGCCGAGGGCCATGTCCATGCCATAGCCAGCGGCAGCCCCGTTGAGCGCGCAGATGACCGGCTTATCCATGCGGTTAATCACGATGGGCGGCGAATTGTGCAGGTCGAAGAGCTGGTAGCCACGGCGCGCGCCGCTGCCGATGCTGTCGCTCCCGGCCATCTGCTCCTTGAGGTCGAGGCCCGAGCAGAAGCCTCGACCGGCGCCGGTCATGATGACGCAGCGCACGTCTGAGTCGATGTTCGCTTCCTGGAGCGTGGTCGAAAGCTGGCGGAGCATCGGGCCGCTGATGGCGTTCAGCCGATCCGGGCGGTTGAGGGTAATCGTGAGCACGCCGTCGTCGAATTCGACGAGCAGTTCTTCGGTCGCAGAAGGGGAGACCATGGTTCCTCCGGGGAGTATCTGAAAGATACGAGTGAGTCTGTCATCCTGCTGCCGACCCGGCAACTGCGAAGTGCTGGGTGCTGAGGGCCGAGTGCTGAGAAAGTGTGCCTTCGGCGAGCTATCTCTGTGCGGTGTAGTCGTGGAGGGTCAGGCCGCGGTCGTGCATCGCCTTCGCGTCTTTGTGGCCGATGTAGCGGAAGTGCCAGGGCTCGTAGGCGTAGCCGGTGACGTGCTCCGTGCCCGGCGGGTAGCTGAGGACGAACCCGAAGAGGTACGAGTACTGCGCCAGCCACTGCCCCTCGGCTGTCTGTTCGAACCCATCGAGGCCGTAGCTGTTCGTGTAGCTCGTGAGGTCCACGGCGGTGCCGAGCTGGTGCTCGCTGTGGCCCGGTGGCGCGCTCGTGCGCAAGGCCTCTTCGTAGCCTAGGAGGTTCACCCAGTAATCGAACAGGTAGGCCTGGTGCTGGTAGTTCCGATAGGCGCTGCGCACGACGATGTACAGGCCGTTTCCCGTGGCAACGTCCAGCATCTCCACCAACGCTGACAGGGCGTCGCTCCGCAGCAGCAGGACGGGGTCTTCGAGCAGGTACGAATACTGCTGAGGAACTTCCTGGAGGTTGGCCGGGATGCAGTTCCCGGAGATGCCGATGGTCTTGCTGATGTGGATGAGAAGGTCGCCGCACGAGCCCGGTGGTGGCGTGGGGGTCGGTGTCGGCGTGGGCACAGGCGTGGAGTAGGTGCGGGCCGCACCGGGCACGAAGTAGCGGCTCGCGTCGCCTGGTTTCGTCGTCGCGAGGGCAGCCGCCGATGATGTCTTTGTCGCTGTGGCTGCCGGGCTCGCGGCAGCTACGAGGTCCACCTTGCCCGGGTCAGAGGCGAGCGATGCAGCGGCGATGAACATGGCAATTCCGCCACCTACCGCCACCAGCCACCCAACTCGCACCCTGCGATTCTACGGCGAATGTCAAGAAATCGTCGCTGCGACGGTAAGCCTGCCTAGCCGAGGAGATCCTTCGCCTGCGCGCGCAGTTCGGCCCGGAAGTCCGGGTGGGCGATGGCGATGAGCTCCTCGGCGCGCTGGCGGTGGTTCTTGTCCATCAGCCGGGCGATGCCGTGCTCGGTGATGATCGTGTCGGCAAAGTAGCGCGGGATCGTGATCATCGTGCCCGCGTCGTGCTTGGCCACCACCTTCGAGAGCGAGCCACCGACAGCGGTCGACTTCATCACTGTGATTGCGCGGCCAGTCTTGCTGAGCACGGCCGAGATGTGCGTATCCGGCTGGCCACCGGTGCCATTCACCATGTGCCCGCCGAAGCGGTCCTCGCTCGCGATCTGGCCGATGAGGTCGATGGCGATGGCGCTGTTAATCGAGGTCATCTGGTGGTTGAGGCCCATGTGAATCGGGTTCAGGAGGTCCGACGGCTCGTAGAGTTCGAAATCCGGGTTGTCGCGGATGAGGGCCATGTCCTCGCCGTCGCAGCCGCTCCAAGCGACCGCGACATTCTTGCCCCTGTGGATGGTCTTCATCGAATTGTCGAGGATGCCGCGCGCCCAGAGCTTCGCCAGCCCCGGGGAGCCGAGTTCCGTGTGCAGGCCGAGGTGCTTCGCGTCGTCGAAGGCGCCGGCGCGGAACATGAGCTGGCTCGGTTCGCCCACGCCCACCTGGATGGTGTCGCCGTCGCGGATTATCTGCCGGAGGTTGTTCGCGATCGCCTGCGTCTCCGCATCGACCGGGCCGAGCTTGAAGGTCGCCTCGAGGAGGTCCGGCGGCATCGCGTGGAAGGTGTCCCCGATGCGCGCGAGGGTGTCCGGGCCGAGTAGCCGGAAGATGCCGAGCATGCGTTCTCGGTCGGCCTCGGGCGTGAGTGTGCGAACGCGCTGCTCGACAGCGTCCATGTCGAAGACGGGCACTGCGCCGTCGACGAAGCAGGCGATCTGGCTGACGTGGACAAAGACGTCGCCGTGGACCGGCATCATGTTCGGGTCGATGTAGGCGATGGTCGTTTTGCAGCGCCGCGCGTACGACTTTCGCAGCCACATGTGGGCGCCGAAATGAACGTAGCCGGCCGCATTCGGCGGGCTGCAAGGCGTCAGCCAGACATCCGGGATGCGCGCCTCATCGCGGCCCGCGTCGAACGGCTTCATCCCGAGGGTGAAGGTGGTCGGCAGGTAGGTTGCGACTTTCGCGTCGTGCATGGGCCGGGAGGTGTCGCCGATGAAGATCTCGATCTCGCGCTCTCCGCCGAACGCGCTGGTATCGAAGAGTGGCAGTTCGCTTGGCGCGAGGAAGCGGATGTTGAGCTGCCCGAGTTCCCTCGCGCGCGCTTCGAGCGACTGTGACATTGCTCCCGGCGCGAGGATCGTGAGGCCGACGAGGTCGTTTGCCTGGATCAGCTCCATCGCCTGGGCGGGCGTGCGCAGCCGGGACTGGTAGGTATCGCGCCAATCGGCATAGCTCACGTGTTCAACCTCGGGAAGGGGGATGGCCGGGAAGACGGCTTGCGGACCGGCTTTTTCGGCGGTTCGTACTGCACTTCGATCTGCCCGTCGGTCACGCGCACCGGGTAGGAGCCGATGGGCCGCACCGCTGGCAGGGCAGTCGGCCGGCCGGAGCGCACATCGAAGGTGGCGCCGTGGCGCGCACACTCCACGTTGCAGCCGAAAAGCTTCGATTCGCCCAGCGGTCCGCCATCGTGGCTGCAGATATCCGCGACCGCGTACAGTTCGCCTTCGACGTTGCAGACGAGGACGCTGCCGCCTTCGACCGCGAAATCCTTACACTCGCCCTCAGGGATGCTGCCCTCCTCCGCCACTCGCTGGAACGGCACCGGCGGGCTCGCGTCCGGGTTCGAGTTCGCGTCTTTGATTGATTCGGTCATGGTCACCCCTGCTGGACCGCCGTGTGCAGTGCGCCGCAATCGCAATCGGGCGCGCGGCAGGTCCGTCTGCGCACTGTATTGGCCGACCTCGCGCTGCACAAATCGAGCGGGCGTCGACCGTGTTCGCGCGGGCGTTATGGCTTCTTCGCGAGGAAATCTTCGACCGCCCAGCCTTCGCCGAGGGCCGTAATCACCTGCCACCAGGTGAACGAGTCGGCCTGCTGTGGACCGCCGGTGACGCCCACCTCGGCCCCGTCCTTCAGGCAGACTATCGCCGGCTGGAGGCGGTCCGGGGCGACGCGCACGTTCAGGCAGTCGCCCGCGCCGGTGACCACGAGCACGTCGGCGATCTGGAACTTGCCGCCGGTCGGGGCAGCCGTGGGAATTGCGGTCGCGGTTGTCGTGGTCGAAGGGCCAGTGGTGGCGCTCGTCGTGGCCGTCGTCTCGGTCGTGTTGGCAGCGGTAGTCCTGGGCAGCGTCGCGGTCGCCGTCGGCGTCGCTTCGAAGACGGTCTGGTTGTTTTCGCCGTCGTCATCGCCGCCGCCGAAGAGCAGGTTCGCGCCATAGACGACGCCACCCGCAACCAATACCGCGATCGCCGCCGCGACGGGGATGTACCAGTACTGCAGCCAGCGGCGCTCTTTGTAGATGCCGGGCATGGGCTTGCGGATGGTCACGAACTCTTCGTCTGGCGGCACGTAGCGGCCATGACGCACGGGCGCCCCCGGCGGTTCGAGCGGCCGTGACGCCAATCGCGGCGGTGCCGCTGGTTCGCGCTCGTGCGTCGCAGCATTGGAGTGTCCCTCGGGCCGGGGCGGCGGCTGGAACGGTCCCGGGACCGCTGCATTGCCCGCATCCAGCGCTTCGATCCCGTCGCGATGGGCTGGCGCGACCGCTGCTCCGCCGATGAGGGCAGCCCCGTCATCGACACGCGCGGTGGACTCAGGAGAGCGCTGCGGGCGGAGGCTTTCGGCCGGCTGCGGTACCGAGGAAACGCCCGGTTCTGCGAGGCGGTAGGCAATCGCCCGCGAGCGAACCTCGTGTGGCTCAGGAGTCGCGCAGCCGTCGTTTCGTACCCAGCAGGAGGGGTGATACATCACGCTGCAGCCTTCGCAGACGAGCAGCGCTTCGCTCTCGACGAATGCGCGGTCGCACAATGGACAAAATCGCTGAAGGGCCACGCGTTCGCACCTCTCCCCGCTGCCAGTATCTGCGAATCTGTGTAGTCGCATCAACATTCGACTTTACGCGACCCACTCGCAGGCACGGTCTGCGCCGATACAATGCGGGTCACCTTTGCCGCCGGAGCCAGCCATGACGCAGAATTCCGAACCCGAGCGAGTCCGCCGGTTGCCCTTCGCCTTCTCCTCGCTCGATATCACCGTGCGGCGTGAAGTGGTGTACCTCGATGCGAGCGACACGGCCCAGAGCATGGGCATCCTCTACCGCCCGGCGAACCGCGAGCCGAAGACGGTCGTCTACCTGATGCACCCGCGCGGCGAGTTCACACGCCATTATGTCGTTCCGCCGCTCACGGCCCGGGGTTACGCGGTCTTCGGGCACAACAGCCGCTACCTCAACAACGACACCGACATGGTCCACGAGCGGCTGCTGTTCGACATCGCCGCGGGCATGCGCTACCTCAAGGACGCCGGGTTCGAACGGGTCGTGCTCCTCGGGAACAGCGGCGGCGGCTCGCTCCTCAGCTTCTACCAGTCGCAGGCCTCCCAGGAGCCGGCGGGGCGCCTGGAAAACACTCCCGGCGGCGAACCGGTCGACCTCAAGAGCGAAGTGATGCCCGAGGCTGACCTCTACATCGCCGTTGCTGCCCACCTCGGCGAGGGGCGATTCATGCTGAACGTGCTCGATCCCGCCGTCGTGGACGAATCGGACCCCACGAAATCGGACGCCAGCTGGGACATGTACAACCCCGCGAACGGCTACCGGCCGTTCCCCGAGCCCAGCAGTTATGACGAGCGCTGGGTCGAGGAGTACCGCCTCCGACAGCGCGACCGCAACCGCCGCCTCGACACGATCGCGCGCGAATACCTGCTCGACCACGCCTACTTCCGTGCCCAGATGCGCGGCGAATCGTTCGCGGGCCAGCCGGATGGCGTGCGCGGCCTCATCGCCCGCCACGCGCGGCTGGGGCGCTACATGGTCATCTATCGGACGCTGGCGAACCCGAACGACCTCGACCCCACCATCGACCCGAGCAACCGGCCCATCGGCAGCATCTTCTCGCCGGGCGACCCAATCATCGGCAACTACGGCCCGGGTGGACTCGCGCGGGTGATGACGCCGCGCGCCTGGCTCTCGACCTGGTCCGGCCTCAGCAGCCAGGCGGACCTCCCGGACACCATCCAGCACGTCAAAGTGCCGACCCTCATCGTCTTCGCAGACGGCGACTGCGACATCTTCCCGGCCGAGCAGCAGGAGATTCTCGAGAAGAGCGGCGCGGCCGACAAGGAGCTTCGCACGCTCCCCTGGGCGAACCATTACCTCTTCCCGGTTGGCTCCGAAGGCGCGCTCCTCGCCGACCCCCGCGAGCGGCTCATCGAGATGATCGTGCCCTGGATCGAAGAGCGCATCGGCGAGCCCTAGCTGCCGGCGGAGGCGCTGGAGTCGGCTTTGAACTCCTGGCGAAGCGCCCAGGTGGCGATGCTCGTCTCGATTGTCTCTTCGAGGATGATGATCGCGGCGGCGGC
>JBBSKE010000201.1:0-6941 GCA_038256595.1 Tepidiformales bacterium
GAGGAGCAGCGCCCCGTCATCAGCTTCACAGAGTCTCGCGGCGCTTTGGATGACCGCTTCCAGGACTGGCTGCGCGTCGGCTGCAGATGTGGCAATGATTTTCAGCACCTCTGCCATGGCGGTCTGCTGGTCCAGCGCCTCTGTGACCTCGCGGTTGCTCTCCTGCAGTTCGTTGAACAGCCGCGCGTTCTCAATGGCGATGACCGCCTGGTCCGCGAAGGTTTCGAGCAGGGCGATTTCCGAATCGGTGAAGGGCTTGACCTCCCAACGCCCCTGAGCAAGGACGCCGATGGGCTCGCCTTCGCGGAGTAACGGCACGGCGAGGACGGTGCGCTGGCCATGGTCGGACCCGGCGTTCCGTAGGTCCGCAAACTCGCCGGATTCCACCAGCGCCCGTGTGTCGTGGACATGCGTTGTCCGGCAGTCAAGAAATGCTCGGGCCGTCGTGCTCCCCCGGCTGATGATTAGGTGGTCGGCGTCGGCGATGTCGCTGGTACTCGCCTGGCACCTCAGGACAGATCCGTCCGAAGTGTAGATGACGGTAACCTCCGCGCCGGTGAGCTTTGTCGCGGACCGCACGATTGCATCGAGGACCGGCTGCACATTCGTGGGCGACTGACTCACGATTTCGAGGATTTCGCCGGTCGCGCGCTGAAAGGAGAGCGCCTGGGTCACCTCGCGGTTGCGTTCCTGCAGCTCCTTGAACAGCCGCGCGTTCTCAATAGCGATGGCCGCCTGTGCGGCGAAAGTCTCCAGGAGCTCGACCTGCTTCGCGCTGAAGGGCTCAGGAAGGATCCGAGTCAACAGAAGTATTCCGACGGGCTCATGCTCGCGGAAGAGCGGGGTCGCTAACGCATAGCTGAAGGGAATCCCATCGGGCGGCAATTCCATGCCGACGGTCGCAAGCGTTTCACGGTAGACCGGCGCCATGTCGGCGACCTTCACCTGGACGGTCGCCTTTTCAAGGAATGCCCTCCCGGAGGTGGTGGTGGTGTCGGTCGCGAAGATGCTGCCAGGTGCGGTCTCTGGCTCTCCACGCGAGGTTGCGATCACGAGCCCCTCGGGACGGGCCTGCATAATGTACGCACCATCTGCGGACAGAAGGCGCAAAGCCGTCTCCGTAATCGCCTCAAGCACCGGTTGTCCGTCCGTCGGTGACCTGCTGATCACTTCGAGAATCCGGGCCATTGCCGTTTGCTGGTCGAGTGCCTCCGTGACATCCCGGTTGCTGTCTTGCAGTTCCTTGAATAGTCGCGCATTTTCAATGGCAATAGCGGCCTGATCGGCAAAAGTCTCGATTAGGCGAATTTCTGCGGGCGTGAAGGGCTCCAAACGCCACCTGGTGAGCTGGAACATTCCGATAATCTCGTTTTCGCCAAGCACGGGAACCGCCGCCTGGCTTAAGACCGGATGCTCGCGATACGTCTTGAGGTTGGCGTCGGGATACTCAGCGACAAATTCCTCGTAAGTCCCTGCAAACGTAACAGGACGGCGGTGACGGCGGGCCATGCTCGTTGGGGTATGGCGCTCTGACGCCAGGTAATTAGTGGTAGGGTCGTCCATCCGCTCGGCGCTGTTGGACATGTAGAAAAGGCGCATTCGAACCGAGTCTTCCGTGAATGCGATGAACTGGCCGAGGTTGCCCCAGTCGGCACGTACCAGCCGAGCAGCGGTATCGATCAGCGAATGCATGACGCCGTTGAGATCAGTGGGGGCGCGGGTAATCGCACTGAGCACGTCCGCCACGGCAGCCTGCTGCTCCAGCGCCTCCGCTAATTCTCTATTGCGCTCGGCCAACTGCTCGTGTGCCCGCGCATTGCCGATGGCGAAGGCCATTTGGTCGGCGAATGGCCGGATTGCCGCGATGTCCTCATCTGCGAATGGCCGAACCGCGGAACGGATAAGCGTCAAAACGCCGAGCCGCTCCGGTCCCAGCTGGAGCGACACAGAGACGTATGAACCGGCCGGCGTTCCTGTTTGAGCGAGACGTTGTTCGAGGAATCGTTGCGTCTCCGAAAATTCCCGGCCCTCAGGTCCCAAAATATCGGTGACCGTGACAATGCGATTCTCCCGAAACGCTACTGCCGCGACGGACGTACCGTGGATACTCGCCGGTTGCCGATTACGTTTCGTCCAGTCATCCATAGTAGGGTCGGGTCCAGCCGGAGTGCTCGAGGTGAGGCGCGAAAGAATATCTCCCGCTGCCAGCGCAAAACCCCATTGTTCAGCTATCCCAGTTGACCGCATTTGCTCCCAAATGCCGAGGATGGTTCGTTCCAGGGGGTCCTCAACCGCGGAAAGCCGTTCCAGCCGCCACGTTGCCCATTTCGCCTCGTTTTCGAGAGAAGCGACTCTTGCTTCCAGCTCCTGGACACGGAGTCGTTCTGTCTCTGACTCACTCATGCTGCTCTCTGCCATTGGACACACCTGCCTGCCTCGCGGAGCGGTTTCGACAAGAGTTTTGCCATCACACCCGCAAAGACGGTGCATCTTAGATCGAAAGCCAACACTTCGCCGCAATGGCCTTCATTCGGTCTTCTCAACCGATGTCGGAGCCCTGTGGCGAGCCTCATTCGGCCGGATCGATTGTGGCGCGAGCGACCGGCCGCACCCCGTGACGGTTGAATGCGGCCAGGAATCAAAGCGCGGCGGACGGCCCGGAAAGTAGTAGACAGCCCCAAAGCGGGCGCTCTCTGTGCGAACCACCTTCACGATGGAAACCGGTGAGCCGCTGAATCCCTCAGGGCTGACAGGGTGGTTTACGTTGCATCTGGCGTCTATGCCGTCCGGGCCCTGCGCGAGATGGAGCTACCAGATGTCCTGCTTTCTGAGAAGTTCGGATTCCCTGGCGCCGCTCCCAGGAACAATCAACTTGCGAACAGCGCTTCCGCAGCGAGCATATCCGCGTTCGAGCAGGTCTTCGACCCCGGAACGGCGAGCAGGCACGGTGTTTCCGGAGCGAGAAGTCGGGTGACCCCGTTTGGCCGCACCCAAAGCAGGTACGAATCAGGACCTGGACGAAACAGCGCCCCGAAACGGAGCCTGGGTGACCTGTGTGAGTGGACAGTCTCCGGCCTGGCTGGCGAACAGGTCTCGGCGCTGCCGGCGTCCAACTCCCACGAGGAACTTGAGCATTTCGCGTCCTGGTCGCCGCATCAGCTTCGTGTGCTTGTGCACGAGGTGCGCGCGACTCCGGGCGAAATTAATTTCGGCGACCACAGCCAGGCCACCAGATGCCTGCTCAGCCTCGATGGCGGGCTGCGGAAGCACTCCAGCCCCGAGCCCGTTGATGACGGCGCTCTTGACGGCGTCCGCGGTGTCGAGCTTCACGAGCTGGAGATCGGGGAAGTACTGGCGGCAGGCGCCTTCCAGCCGCGCACGTCCGGGATGGGCGTAATCGGGGTAGAAGACCGTCGTCGCAGTCCTTGGCCGGGCTGGCAGCCGCCGCGCGTTTACCGCGGGGTGCGCCACCAGGACATAGTTCACCGGCAGCCAGGGCACACGAACGATGCCGGCACGGAGGCGTTCATGGGCCGGCAAGACGACGTCGCTCAAACCCGCGACCACCAGGTCGAAGCGGCCACTGACCAGGCCGGAGAGAAGCTCGTCCGGCGGAAGGAAGTGCAGTTCAGGTACGATTCCCGTCATCCGTTGGAACTCTGGGAGGAGCGGCATGAGCATAAATACGCCAGTATGCCGGCCCGCACCGATGACCAGTGGGGAAGGCTGAAGCGAGCGAACCGCCTGGTCGAGAAGGCGATGCCCTTCGAGGATATCGCGAACGAGCGGCAGGAGCGCGTGACCTTCTTCCGTGAGCAGCACGCGTTGGCCCTCACGGCGCACGAGCGACAATCCGACAGCGCGTTCCAGGCTCCTGATCTGCATGTGAACGGCAGGCTCAGAATACGACAATTGCCGGGCTACGCGCGTGTAGCTCCCCTCTTCAGCGAGGGTCGCGAAGGCGCGCAGCTGAATCGGCTGAAAAGTCGGTGACGCGTCGCGATCTATAGACTTAATCGATACCATTTCCCCACTCGGCCGGAGCTTACAGGTTCGTCGCTAGCGATTCAAGAGCATCTCCGGGGCGTCGCGAGTTCTTTCAAGCTGGCGCTTCTACCTGTAAGAGATGCTTACAAACCTGTAAGAGAGTCAGCGAACCGGCGGTCGATCCTCGTGCTTAGACTTGCGCAGAAGTTGGAACGAGGGGGGAAAAGCACATGAAGGACTCACGAGACTCGACACAACGCTCAGGCTATTGGACCCGCTACTGGACCCGCCGCGGCGCCCTGGGCGCTTCTGCCGGGGCTGCCGCCGTCGCCTTTGTCGGCTGCGGCGGCGACGATGATGACGACGCTAGCGCCGGCACCGCGACCCCGGGATCCTCTGGCAGCGCTTCGCCAGCGGCATCCGCCCAGGCAGCCGCGCCCAAGACTGGCGGCATTCTGCGCCAGGTCGGCGTGGGCGACCCGTCGACCTTCGACCTCCACCAGAACATCAGCGTCGTGGTCACTGGCCCGGTTGCACCGATGTTCAACGGCCTGCTGCAGATGAACCCGCACAAAGACGGAGACATCATCCCGGACCTTGCCACGGCCCTTCCTGAGCAGGCCGACGCTACGACGGTGATCTTCAAGATCGCGCCAGGCATCAAGTTCCACGACGGGAGCACGCTCACGGCGGAGGACGTCAAGGCAAACTACGAATGGATGATCAAGCCGCCGGCCGGGAAGACGAGCACGCGCCAGTCCATCCTTGGCCCGGTGATCGACTCTATCGAGACGCCAGACGCCACGACCATCAAATTCAATCTGAAGAATCCCTCCGCCTCGTTCCTGCTGAACCAGACGGTGGAATACATGGCGATCGGCCCGAAGAAGGTGCTCGATGCCGATGGCGAACTCGGCAAAAATCCGATCGGCACGGGACCGTTCACGCACAAGAACTACCAGGCTGGCGTGAGCGTCGAACTTGAAAAGAACCCCAATTACTTCCGCACGGGGTTGCCGTACCTCGATGGGATGGTCATCCACATTCTCGCGGACCGGCGAACGGCACTCGAGAACTTCCTCGCGGGCAAGGTGCACATGATAGCGCCCAACGCCGAAGAGACTTCCGAGATTAAGTCCCGGCTTGGCGATAAGGTGGTCCTCACGGACGCCGCGAGCAACTCACGGAACATGCTCTTCATGAACACCTCGAAGGCACCGTTCAACGACCCGCGCGTGCGGGAGGCCCTGAGCCTCCTGTTCGACCGCGAAGAGCATACCGCGCTCGTGTACCAGGGCCGAGGCGGAACACTCAGCGGCTACATGGCGCCGAAGCCAAACGGCGCCTGGTCGCTTGAGCAGAGCGAGATCAAAAAGATCTCGGGCTACAGCGGCGCGGACATCACGAAAGCAAAAGCGTTGCTCTCGGCGGCAGGGGTGGAGAACGGCACTACCTGGAAGATGGTCTCTCGCAACATCTACGAGAACCTGGCTGTCTGGTGCGTGGAGCAGTTGCGCAAGGCCGGCATCAGCGCGTCGCCACAGCTCCTGGACACAGGCGCTGCGTATGCGGCCGGCAATGAAGGCAATTTCGACCTCTTTCCCTGGACCGCCGTGCCGGCACTGGACGACCCGGATGCCGTCCTTGGCGACATCGGCGGAATGACCTTCGCCGTTCGCAACTGGTCTAAGACGAACGATCCAGAAGTGGACCGCCTCTATAACGAGCAGACCAAGACGCTCGACGCCACCGCTCGCCGAAAACTAGTGAACGAACTCGACCTGAGGCTCGTTTCGACGTTCCAGACACTTCAGCTTGGCTACGCCGCTCCGACCTACGCGCACTTCAAGGAGGTCCAGAACAAGACCTACCTGATGAACGAGAACTACGTGAACCGCACGTACGAAGACGTCTGGCTGAATTCGTAGCAGCGATTCGACCAGGAGAGGCGGCAGCTCGCCGTCGCGACCACATGAATTGCAGGACGCCCAGCACTCGACCAGAGGCTGAGTGAAGGGCGTCTCGCAATTATTGAGGACATCACGTAGATGGCTCGTTATACCTTCAGACGGCTGTTGATGGCGATCCCCACTATTGTTGGCGCAACGATCATCATCTTCTTCATCATGCGCGTCGTGCCCGGCGACGTCGTCGACATCATCACCGGCGAGGCCGGCACGGTGAACGAAGCTCAGCGCGAACAGTTGCGGGATGAGCTCGGACTCAACGACCCACTCCCCGTCCAGTACCTGAAGTGGATCGGCGACCTCCTGGTCTTCGACCCCGGCCTTTCGCTGGCGTCGCAGCGATCGATCACCTCCGAGGTAAAACCTCGAATCCTGGTGACGGGCCAGCTTGCAATTGGCGCAATCCTGGTGTCACTGATTATCGCGATACCGATTGGCACCATTTCGGCCATCAAGCAGGACTCCTGGGTGGACTACCTGATGAGGGTCGTGAGCATCGGCGGACTATCGATGCCCAGCTTCTGGCTCGCGACCCTCTTGATCATGGTGCTCAGCCGTTACTTCGGCTGGCTCCCGCCGTTGGAGTACAAAGAGCCGTGGGTGGACCCCCGGTCGAACTTCAGCCAGATGCTCTGGCCGGTGCTCATCCTCGGATATGCGCTCTCTGCGAGCGTCTCGCGCATGACCCGGTCCGCTGTACTCGAGGCGCTGCGCGAGGACTACGTCCGGACGGCACGCGCCAAAGGTCTTGCGGACTTCCCGCTACACACGCGGCACGTGCTTCGAAATGCAATGCTCCCGATTGTGACCATCAGCGCAGGCCAGTTCGGCAACCTGATTGGCGGCGCGGTTGTCGCCGAGAGCATCTTTGTCTTGCCTGGAATGGGCTCGTACATGGTCAATTCGATCACACTCCGTGACTACCCCGCCGTGCAGTTCGCGGTGACCTTGATGGCGTTCGTATTCGTCTTCATCAACCTCGCCACC
>JBBSKE010000202.1:0-6921 GCA_038256595.1 Tepidiformales bacterium
AGCCCACGGGGCAACCGAGGCCCTTCGACAGGCAGAAGCAGACGGTGTCGCAATCGCGAGCGATGCGGCTGGCATCGACTCCGAGGGCAGCAGCGGCGTTGAAGACCCGCGCGCCATCGAGGTGGACCGCGGCGCCACGCTGATGCGCGAGGCTCACGAGGTCGTCCATCTCCTCGACCGGGATGGCGGCGCCGCCGCAGCGGTTGTGCGTGTTCTCCATGCAGAAGAGGGCGGTCCCGGCAGAGTGCAGGCCGCGGACCCGGAAGGCAGTGGCGATGTCCGTGGGCGACATGCTGCCAGTGGAGAGCTCGCGGGAGACGTCCTCGTCGGTCACGTTGCGAACGGCGCGCGGCAGCACGTTTGCGAGCCGGGCAATTCCGGCGACCTCGTAGTTCATGATGTGGCACTGGTCGCCGAGGACGACTTCGTCCCCTGGCCGGGTGTGGGTCATCACGGAGATGAGGTTCGCCATCGAGCCGCTGGGGACGTAGACGGCGGCCTCTTTGCCGAGCCGCTCGGCGGCCATCGCTTCGAGGCGGTTGACCGTCGGGTCGTCGCCGAAGACGTCGTCGCCGACTTCCGCCGCGGCCATGGCGGCTCGCATTTCTGGGCCGGGCTTGCTCACCGTATCGCTGCGAAGGTCGATGGCTGTAGTCATGCGCGTAGACGCTCCCAGAGGGTCTGGTAGTGCTCTGAGCCACGAATGGCTGAGGCGACTTCGGTTCGTTCTTCGATGAGGAGCGCCTCCATGGTGACGCCGCACGTCTCCATCGCTTCGTGGCCACCAAGGACGGCCATGCGATCGACGATGTGCTGCCAGGCGCCGCTGGTGAGGAGGACAGGGGTCGAACGCGGCCAGTGGAACGACATGACGCGTTCCGGAAAGGGGAATTCGGGCCGCATCCGCTTGATCGAGCGGAACCGTTCTTCGACGGATTCGGCGCGCTGAACGAGGGCCATGACGGGGCCGCTGCCGGGCCGCGTCCGAAAATCGACGAGAAGCCGCTTCTGGACGATCTGAAAACGGACAATCAGCACATCGGCGGTTTCGATTACGCGAAACACCTCGTCGATATCGACGCCATAATCATCGGCCATAGTGGCGCCCACTGTGAGGGGTCATCAACGGCATGGTAGGTCAGCCCGTATAGCGGCGCAAAGACCGCGGTGGTCGGGGTGCACGGATTCGAACCGTGGGCCTCACGCTCCCAAAGCGTGCGCTCTACCAGGCTGAGCTACACCCCGCTGCCAGACAGCGTACATCAGCCCCAATTGTGGGGCGATTCGCAGCGCGAACATCGGGCGATCGGCGCCTCACAGCAGACCATGCGGCCCCGTTAGCGTAGCCTTCTCACCATCTTTCTACTACGCAACCGTACAGGAGTCCGTCCCCATGCCAGTTACCAGCCGTGAGATCCACCTCGTCGCCCGCCCGGATGGGATGCCACGCCCGCAAGAGTTCGGGCTCGTCGAAACGACCGTCCCCGATGCCGGCGAAGGCGAAGTCCAGGTCCAGAACCTCTACATGTCGGTCGACCCGGCCATGCGTCCGCGGCTCTCCGCCGGGCAGCCGCTCGACGAACCGATGGGCGGCGGGGCCGTCGGCCGCATCGTCCAGAGCCGCAACCCCGCGTTCAAAGAGGGCGACCTCGTCCAGCATCGCTGGGGCTTCCGAGAGTTCTTCAACTCTGATGGCAAGGGTCTCCAGCCGCTGAACCCGGACCCGTCCCTGCCCGTGACCGTCTACATGCATACGCTCGGCGGCTCCGGCTTCGTCGCCTATGGCGGGCTCATCGAAATCGGCAAGCTGCAGCGCGGCGAGCAGGTCTTCGTCTCCACGGCAGCCGGGGCAGTTGGTTCGGTCGCCGTCCAGGTGGCGAAGCTGCGCGATTGTTATGTCATCGGCAGCACCGGCTCCGACGAAAAGGTGAAGTGGCTCACTGAAGAGCTCGGGGTCGATGCGGCGATCAACTACAAGACACAGCCGCTTCGCAAGGCGCTCAAGTCGGCCGCGCCGAAGGGCATCGACGTCTATTTCGACAACGTCGGCGGCGACCACCTCGATGCGGCCCTCCCACGCATGAACCTGCTGGGCCGAATCCCGGTCTGCGGCATGATCTCGGCCTACAACAACTTCGGCGCCGTTTCCAGCGGTGTGACCACGCTTTCGAACATGATCTATGGCCGAATCACCATCCGCGGATTTGTTGCAACCGATTTCATGCACCTCCACGGCCAGTTCATCGACGAAATGACCGGCTGGCTCAAGGACGGCAAGGTCAAGTACGAAGAGACCATCTTCGAGGGCATCGAGAAGGCGCCGGACGCGCTCATCGGCATGATGAACGGCGTCAACACGGGCAAGACGCTCGTGAAACTGGCCGACTAACGAAAACCGGCAACGCAGGAGCAAGCACTATGACAGACAGGACGTTCCGGTTCGATTCGAAGGTCGATGGTCTCGGCATCCAGGCCTACGTCTGGGCGCCGACTGAGCCGCCGAAGGGCATCATCGTCATCTCCCACGGGGCCGCGGAGCACTCCCTCCGCTACGAGCGGTTCGCGCGGGCCCTCAACGCCGCCGGGTTCGAAACCTGGTCAGTGGACCATCGCGGACACGGTAAGTCGGCCGGTCCGGAGGGGCTCGGCGACTTCGGCGAGGGCGGCTGGGACGCGCTGGTCGAAGATATTGGACAGGTCATCGGCATCGCCCGCGAGGAGCACCCGGGCCTGCCGCTCGCGCTCTTCGGCCACAGCATGGGCGCAGCCGCCGCGCAGCAGTTCGCGCCCGGCGGCTCCGGGACGATCGACGCGCTTGTGCTCTCTGGTTCGACGGCGCGCGAGGTGCCGCCGGAAGGCAGTCCGCCGCCCGTGTTCGCGCCGAACAAGCAGTTCGACCCCGGCCGCACCGGCTACGAATGGCTCAGCCGGGACGAAGCCGAGGTCGACAAGTACGTCGCCGACCCGCTCTGTGGCTTCGAAACGCGCAAGGTAAACCGCGAGAACGCGCGCGCCGACCCGAAGCGGCTGGCGGACCCGGCCGAGCATCGCAAGATTCGCCCCGACCTCCCGGTACTCTTCGTCGCGGGCGACGACGACCCGGTGAACCGCAAGCTCGAGGGTCTGCACCTGCTGGAGCGCTGGTGGCGAGCGGCGGGCGTGCAGCGCATCGACACGAAGTACTACGCCGGCGGCCGCCACGAGATGCTCAACGAGACCAACCGCGATGAGGTAACGTCAGACCTGATCGCCTGGTTCGAGGATGCGCTGGGAGTCTGAGTCAGCGGGTCTACTTCGGACTGAGCTGCCAGCGTACGCCGGGGCCCGCCTCGACTCGGAACGAACAGCTCGAACTCCCTGGCGGGAACGTCACGAGCATGCTGCCAGCAATCGGCGAAAGCGGCGCCGTGTCGTCGATGATGACAGTCGAACCAGCGTCGCACTCCGCCGTGACTCGCACCGGCCCTCCGTCCGCGGGGAATTGGAAGATGAACGGGTAAGCAGCGCCGGGATTGGGGACGTCGAATGATGGAGTCGTTGCCGAACCCGTTTCGTCCAGGCTGAAGTTCCCGATTGAGCGCAGGGGCGCGCCCGCCGTCGGCTGGCCAGGCTTGTCGAGCGGCCAGGCCTCAACATCCGAGGCGTCTCCGAAGAGCACCAGTGTGCCGCCGCTCGCGGCATGAAGGAAAGCCCGCGGGGCCGGGTCGTACGGGGCAGGGGGCCGCCTGAGTGTGACCGGTGTTTGCCCAGTTGGTTCCCGGTGCAACGCCTCGCGAACCTCGTCGTTCGCGGTCCCGGCGATGTACCCGTCGCCCCTCATCATGCCGAGCAGCTGGCCCGTCGGGGGCATGTTTTGCATCGGGCAGACGAGGGCTACGCCGCCTTGGCTGGAGGTGTCGTCGAGACGCAAACAGGGGTCGGCCGGGTCGCCATAAATCGACATCGTCAGCCGCCGCATCCCAAGGTCGAGGACGGCCATCGGGAGCAAATACGTATGGTCCGCGGGCATCGCCTCTGGCGGCCCGGCTGGTTCGCCACGCGCACGCGCGCGGTATTCTGCAGCGGTATTGAAGGGCCTCTCCGAGGGCCCCTCCGCGACCGCTACGTCGAGCAGCGCTGCGTCGCCATCGGCGATGACGACGGTCACGGCGAGGTGCATCGGTGCGCCGTCGTCATCGCGGTTCGCGCGCAGACCGTCCGTACCGAACGTCATCGTCCAGCGTTCAGGCAACAACGCGTTGTCGTTCGCGTCGAACGTACGCGATAGGAGAAGCAGGTCGCTCGCGTGCAGCGTCCGCCCGGCGAACGGCACGTCCCCTGGTCCGTGTTCGAGGAGCACTTCGGTTGCGAGCGTCTCTTCGACGTAGGCGAGCACGCGTTCGGTCGCCTGATCGACGGTGAGGTCGGCGACGCCGTTCGTAGCCTCGATGGCAAGGTCTGTTGCGAGGAACGTGGCCGGATCGGGGAGTGCCGGCGCATCCTGTGAGCGCGCCGCGACCATGACCATGCTCCCGCCCACAACGACCGCGGCGAGTCCGCTGAGCGCTGCGCCCTTGACGAACAGCGGAACAGCCGCGATTCCGCGCGCAATGCGGCCCAGGCGGGCCGTTGGCCGCTGATCGCGCTGCCAGACGGCGGCCGCCTCTTCGCGCGATTCGACGTCGAGCCGCCCGAGGATCTCACGGACATGCCATTTTACGCCGTCGAGAGAGAGGCCGAGTTCAACTGCGATTTCAGCGTTCGTCTGGCCCTTCGCGATGAACACGAGGATCTCTCGCTGGCGCGGGGTTAGCTGATGGCGGCGAGCGGGATCGGAAGAAGCGCGGGTGAATCCCATACAGGCAGCCTACGAAGCCGGGGAGGCGTCTGCCCTACTCTATGCTGCATATGTGATAGTGGCATATCCGGCGAGTGACCTCAGCCACTCGCGATCTCTACGCGTAGGGTCCGAGGTGCGTGCCACCGACGATGTGGAGGTGGCCGTGCTCCTGGCTCTGCATGGCGTCGTAGCCAAAGTTCGAGAGCAGGCGGTAGCCGCCCGGGCAGTACTGCTTGCCGATCTCGGCGGCGATCGCGCCGACCTTGCCGATGCTGGTCGCCCAGAGCTCGGCCTGCGTCTTATGGTCGCGGGTCATCGCGAGCAGCATAATCGGCGCCCAGCGAAGGACGTTCTGGATGACGATGATCTCGTCATCCTCATAGATGATGTTCGCGGGCTCGCCGCGCGCTACGATGTTGCAAAATACACAATACGGTGGCATCTGGTTGTGCCAGTCTAGGTTCGCGGGCCGACTGGTTCAAACTGGCTGCGGCCGGGAGAACGAATGCCTCAGATTTTGCCCATCCGCGGGTTGCGTTACACCGCGGCCGCCGGCCCCCTCGAAACCCTCATCGCGCCTCCCTACGACGTCATCAACGAGGCCGAGCGCGAGCGGCTGGCGAACCTCAGCCCGCACAACGCCGTGCGCCTCGAACTCGCGACCGGTGGCGAAGAGCGCTACGCCGCGGTCGCCGGGCTGCTCGCCCAGTGGGAGCGCGAAGGCGCCATCCAGCGCGACGACGCGCAGATGCTCTACGTCTACGAGCAGGAGTTCGACGAGGCCGGCCAGCGATTCACGCGCCGCGCGCTCATTGCCGGGGTCGAAGCACAGCCCTGGGAAGAGGGCGCCGTCAAGCCGCACGAGTTCACGATGTCCGGGCCGAAAGAGGACCGCCTGAAGCTCCTGAACGCCACGCGCACGCAGCTCAGCCCGGTATTCATGATCGCCCGTGACCGCGCGGGCCAGCTGCGCGATTTCATCGACACCACCATTCGCTCGCGGCCGGCCGACCTCGAGACACCCGCGCCCGATGTGCAGCGCCTCTGGATCATCGAAGCAGGGCGCTTCGAGATGCGCCACATCGCCCCGCTCCTGAGCGAGAGCTTCTACATCGCCGATGGCCACCACCGCTACGAGACTTCAGTGACCTACAAGCAGAAGTTCGTCGAGAGCGAGTTCAGCGCCGTCCCGCGTGACCACCCGGCCCGGTTCGCGATGACCGCGATCGTTGCGGCCGACGACCCGGGGCTCGTGATTCGCCCGATCCACCGCCTCGTGCCGAATGCCGCCCCGGCGGATTGGCGCGCGAAACTGGAGACGCTGTTCGACGTCGAAGCCTTGCAAATCGGCACCGAACCGGCCGCGATCGAAGCCGAACTGGCGGCGAATCCGCGCGATATCGTCGCGATCGGCCTCGCGGAGACGCCCTTGCGACTTCGCCTGCGCTCGCTCACGGACCTGGCGAAGCATCTGCCGGCGGGCCGCAGCGAGCAGTGGGGCGCGATCATGCCGAACGTCGTCCGTTATGGCGTCCTCGAACCGCTCTGGCAGATGACCGACGAGGACATCCGCCTCGGCAAGGTCATCTACTCGCACGACCCCGCGGAGATCCTTTCCGAGCGCGGCGAAGGTGTCGGGCTGTTCATCAGCGCGGTCGGCATCGGCGAAGTCATGGCCCTGGCAGATCAGGGCGAGCGCATGCCGCAGAAGTCGACGTTCTTCTTTCCAAAGCTCGCGACCGGCCTCGTCTTCCACCCACTCTATCCGTGAGCGTGGCCTGACGACCGACCAAACGACGGCCCACGGTACTCACCCCGGGCCGTTTCTTCTTGCGCGACGGGTTCGCGGCGAGCGATTGATCTGCTATTGTCTCGCGCATGCCACGCGCACCAGCATGATGCACGACAACTCGCGCCCGAGCGCCTCCTGTCCTGGCCGTTGATCGAATCGACAACGCACCATCACGACAGGAGTATTTCCCATGCGACTTTATTCTGACCTTGCGGACTGGTATCACGTCCTCACGCCGCCCTCGCACTATGTCGAAGAGGCGGAAACGTACACGCGCCTGCTGCTCGAGGGCTGCCCCGGCGCGAACACG
>JBBSKE010000203.1:0-6892 GCA_038256595.1 Tepidiformales bacterium
AACGCGGGCGTCCCCTGCCACGAAGTGGAAACGATGTCGGGCAGCAGACTACCATCAAAGTTCCCGAACTGCTGGAGGACGCCGCAGATCAGCACTATTGCCAGGTAGCCCCCGCCGTCAAGACAGGCCCTCTGACTTTCCGTCCGCAAACCGCGCTGGATGTCGCCATCTCCCTCCGGCGGGAACCGGTAATCGTATTGACGGTCCAGGATCTCTTTCCACTCGCGCGGGTTGCCACGGTCGTTATCCCAGGTGAGGATCTGGTCGATACGAGCCTGTTCCTCCCGGAAGTCGAAGTACGCCTCCACTTCAATCGTAGCGTCGATGGCATCGCTGGAGGTCGTTGTGTCGAAGGTGATGTGCAGGACTTTGCCGTCCTCTGAGAGCGCATCCTCCATCTCAGAGAGGAACTCTTGCGGCGATTTCGGCGAGTCTGCGGGCGATTGCGCCTCGTCGTTTTGCCGCGAGAAGAGGTAGATGGCGCTCCCGGCGGCGATGACGGTCGCGAGGCCGGCGGTGAGCGCGAGCTTTGCCCAGCTTTTCGCGAAAATCAGGCCAGCGCCATCTCGCGCCAGGCGTCCGGCCCGCGCTGCCGCACCTTCCTGGGATTGCCAGGCAGCTACCGCGTCTTCCCGGGAGGCAACATCGAAGCGCGCCAGGATCTCGCTGACGTGGTACTTCGCGCCTTCGAGCGAGATGCCGAGCTCCTCTGCTATCTCCCAGTTGGTCTTCCCGGTCGCGAGAAGCTTCACGACTCTTTGTTGCTGATTGGTCAGGCGGACATGCATGGCGGTCGCTCATCCCGTTGCAGATGTGGATACCGTAGCGAACGGCAGGGAGGCGCGCCCTCCCCTATGGGTGATATGCGTTCGCGTTGTATTCTGGTGCCGAACAAGGACTCGGGAGACAGGAAGCGTTCCTAGAGCAGCGAACCCTGCGTCTCGAAGAGCGCCTCGGCGGTGTCGTTTTTCACGCTGTTTATCTTCTTCGAGACCGGCTCCATCATTAGCGCGCCGGGTGGGGTGGCGTCGAGCATCGCCTTGAGCGCCTTCGTATCCGTGTTCTGCGGGTCGATCCAGGCATCGACTTCGTCCGGCGTGAGGATGACCGGCATGCGGTTGTGGACCGGCGCCATGAACTCGTTCGCCGCCGTGGTGATAATCGTGAACGTCGACTGGTAGACGTGCGGCTCGACCTTCCACGACTCCCAGAGGCCCGCCATCAGCATCAGGCCGCCATCCGAGGGGCGAATCCAGAGCGGCTGGCGGTCCGTTTTCGGGCCGGTCCATTCGAAAAAGCCGTCCGTGGGCACGACGCAGCGCTGGCTCGCGAAAATCTCGCGGAAGGCCGGGCTCGTGTCGATCGTCTCGGAGCGCGCATTGATCTGCTTGAAGGCGCTCTTCGCGTCCTTCGCCCACCAGTTAATCAGCCCCCATTTCGCCCACTCGATCTCGCGCTCTTCGAAGTGCATGCGGAGGATGGGGTGGGGGTCGGTCGGCGCGACGTTGTAGCGCGGCTTGTAGAGATTGAGCTGCTCGACCGGGACGCCGAGGCCCGCCGCGATGAATTCGACGTCGCTGTAGGTCATGGTGAAGCGGCCACACATGCTCCAATTGTACGCCTGTTGGGCGCGGGAGGGCCGTGTGTGTGCGGAGCACACATGAGAGGTGCGGATGGCTGCACGGGCACGAAATCGGCCCACCAGAATTCCTGGTGGGCCGTTCGTTCCGTATCGCAGACGAAGGGTTGGTTAGGCCTTTTCGCCCTCGGCGGCACAGGCTGCGCCGTACTCCGAGAGGGCGATGACGAAATGCTCCCGCGCGCCAAGGTCGATCTTGCCGAACTGGTGCGTGAGGGCGACATAAACTTCGCGGCTGGCAGCGTCGATGCGCTCCTGGTCGTGAGCGCGGGAGGCCGCGGCGTAGTCGGAAATGGCTTTCACAATCGGCTGGTGGCCGGAAAGGTCGAGCGGGCCGAAGCGGTGCGTGAACGCCTCGTAGAGATGCGCGCTGGCTTCGGCGACAGTCTTCTGGGTGGTGGTGGACGACATTGGACGGTTCCTCTTTTTCGTTGGGTTGCGGGGCATGCCCGGCGAGTTAATCTGATTGTAACACAACGAAACACGTCTGTAACAAATGAAATACACCTATCGGAACGCTTGTTCGTCCCGGCCCGGCGGGCGAATCTGAGGGCATGGCATCTGGCACCTGGGCGGCAGCAGCCGGGCTCCGGCCCGGGCAAGGGGAAGCCCTCGACCGCTGGGATCGCGCACTCCGCGCCGGGTCCGATTCCGAGCTCGTGGTCGTCCCCGTCGGCTATGGCAAGACGGTCATCGGGCTCGGCTCGTTCCTCGTCGCGATGGAAGCGCGCGAGGCCGATTTCTGCCTCTACCTGACGCCGACCGATGTGCTTCGCGCCCAGGTCTATGGCGGCGTTGAGCGCGCTCTAAAGGTGCTCGAACGGCCCGTCTCGCTGCGCAAGGCGCTCGCTGACAACGCTGCCCCCCAGCGCATGCTTGCCGCCGGCGCGAACTTCGTCGTCGCCAGCTACCAGCAGGTGGTGGCGGCGCCGGCCATCTACCAGCAGCTCTGCCGGAAGCGGCGCGTCCACGTGGTCTGCGATGAGGCCCACCACCTCGGCGAGCGAGGGCGCTGGGCCGCCGCCCTCGAGAGCATGGCGAGCGTCTCCCGCATCCTCCTCTCGGCGACACCAGTGCGATTGGACCGTGACGCCCTCATGGGGGCGCGCTACGCCGCTGAGGTCGAGGGCGAGGTAGTGGCGCCCCTGCTCCAGGTCTCGATGCGCCAGGCCTGGGCCGAACGGCACATCCTCAAGCACCTCAACATGCAGATGAAGGACTATTCGGTGCAGCTCGCCGATGCCGAGGGCGGGACCCTCGAATTCAGCGCCTCGGAGATGGCCGAACTGCCCGATTTCGACCAGCGCACCGTGCGCCAGCAACTTCGCTGGAACGAGGACTACATCGCGCCCCTTGTGCGCGAATTCGCGACCACCTTGCTGGCAAAGATGGCGATGGCGCCCGGCCAGCACCAGGGCCTCGTCTTCGCGGCAACGACCACGCACGCGGACCACCTGGCGCGGGTGTTCGCCCGATTCCACCCCTCGCTGCGCTGCTGCGTCGTACACAGCGGCGACATCCTCGATGCCGAGAACGACCGGCGGCTGAAGGACTTCCACGCGGGCCGCTACGACGTGCTCATCCAGGTGCGCAAGGCGAGCGAAGGCTTCGACGCGCCCACGGTCTCGGTGCTACTCAAACTCGACGCCGTGTTCAGCCGTGAGCCGGTGATTCAGCAGCTTGGGCGCGGTTTGCGGTACAACCACAACCTATCCGAAGCGGAAAATATGCTGAATATCTTCATCGGGCGAGACCCGCGTCTCGGGCCGATTATCGAGCACCTCGAACGCGAGGCTCCGCTGCCGGCCGTCCAGCGCCGCGCCGGCGACGGACCCGAACGCGAGGCGCGCGATGAGCCCGACGGCATGACCGGGCTGACCCTCGAAGAAGAGGAAGAGCGTCCTCGCCTGGAGATTACGGATGTGGTCGAAGCCGGGGATGCTTACCTGGACCACCATGGCCGTTTCATCGAAGGCCAGCAGTTCACCCTTTTTGGCGAACCCGGGGGCGGGAATGGTCAGCCGCCGAGCACGCAGCGACGGCAATCGACCCCTGCCCGCTCTCTCGCTCCCGTCACGCCGGTCGAGGTGGAGTCGCCGGCAGCCGACGTTTTCGACATCGCGGCCGAACTCAAGCAAGCGGTCGATTTCTGCAAGCTCTGGACGAACCGGGCGGCGAAGGAGCGAAGCCGCAAGTTCGGGAGCGCCCAGAACCATCATGCCGCGTTGAACCTGGGCTATGGGCAGGCGAGTGGCAAGCGCGGCGCCCTCGCGACGGCCGCCGAATACCGGGCGAAGGGCGAGTGGATGAAGCGCCAGTACGAGCTGTTTCTCCGCTGACGGTAGAGGTTTTGGTGGCGACCCGGGCGCTATTCGGCGCTGGTAGATTCGGGGAAGAGCGGCCCAAGGACGGCAGAGGCGATGTCCGTGGCGGTTTCGCGGCCCAGGTAGGCGAGCGCGCCAACCTGCACGACCACGAGCGCGAGCAGCATTGCAACGAGGAAGCGGGAGGCCATTGTGCGCTTGCGGAGGGCGGCCTTTTCGGCTTTCTGAGTCTCGGCGATTTCGCGGCTGAAATAGACCTCATCGTAGCGGCGACGAGTCTCAGCGTTGGATAGGACGCTGTACGCCTCATTCAGACGCTCCATGCCCTCGCGAATCGTCGCATCTTCGCCAATGAGCCTGGTGATCTCTGTGGTCAGCCGCGAATAGGCATTCTGGATGCCCGTAAGGTCGGCCCCCGGAGGAACCGCAAGGATTGCGTAGTAGTCAACGATTCTTGCCTGCGACACGGTGAACTGCCTCCTATTCTCTAAGACGGCAGTTCAGCGCTTCGCGGCAGTTACAATTTGGGAGATATTAGTGAGCGGGCGTCAGGCCAGCCAGGTAAAACCCTACCTGGCGAAGGGGAGTTTCCCGGTCGATCGAGGCCCCGCCGAAGACATGCGAGAGGATGAACATATTAAGGATGCCCATGATCGCCGTGGAACAGGCAACGACGTGCGCCTCGCGGAAGGCGCCCGCTTCCATGCCGCTGCGCAGAATCTGATCTAACGGCAGGCGGACACGGTCGCCCAGGCCGGCCGAAAATGCCGCCATCGGCGCTCCACCGAGGCCGAATACCTCGCGCAGCACGAGTGCGATGATCTCTTCCTTTTCGAGAAAGCTATCGAGGTATGCGCTGCAGTAGGCGAGCAACTCGCTCGATGGGTCGCCACCGGGCGCGAGGCGGGTTTCGATGAATTGGCCCGTCTCATCAAGGATCTGGCGCACGATGCTGCCGTAAAGACCCTCTTTCGAACCAAAGTAGTAGTAGATCATCGGCTTCGTGGTCTGCGCGTCGAGCGACACCTCGCGCAGCGAGGTAGCCGCGTAGCCCTTCTGGGAGAAGTGGCGCAGCGCCGCCATGAAAATGCGGTCACGAACCTCTGCATCGCGCGACGGAGACGCTGAGGAGCCGGTAGATGCCAGTGACACGAGCGACCTCCCCATGGTCAAGCGTTCATAACGTGAGCGGAGCGGATCTGGAGTGTAAGGCGGAGTTTACTAACGGGTAAGAAGAATTTCCTGCTGCTCTGTAATCAACAGGTAAATCATCCCAGCCTCGCCTCCGTCAAACATTCTGTCGAAGTTCGCACAGGCTGCCGCGCTTCGCAAACTCGCCATCGTTCGTTCCTGTGTGATTGCGTAGAATAGGAGCATGTTCGAAACGCTGACCGACAAGCTCCAGGGCGCATTCAAGAAATTTGGGTCCCGCGGTGTCGTGACCGAAGAAGACCTCGATGTCGCTCTGCGCGAAGTCCGCATGGCGATGCTCGAAGCCGACGTTAACTTCAAAGTCGTGCGGGAGTTCACCAGCGCGGTCAAGGCTAAGGCGCTTGGCTCCGAAGTCCTGCGCAGCCTGACGCCGGCCCAGCAGATCATCGACATCGTCCACAAGGAACTCGTTGAGATCCTCGGTGGCGCGGCGCCGAAGCTTGAGACCTCGGCGCGCCCCCCGACCGTGATCATGCTCGTCGGCCTCCAGGGCTCTGGTAAGACGACCAGTATCGCGAAGCTGGCGAACCTTCTCCGCAAGCAGGGGAACCGCCCCTTGCTGGTGGCCTGCGATGTCTATCGCCCTGCCGCCGTCGAACAGCTCATGACCCTCGCCAAGCAGCTGAACATCCCGATTCACCAGGAAGGGACGACGAAGAAGCCGATCGAGATCGCTTCGAACGCACTCGAAGTCGCCCGCCAGACGAATGCCACCCACCTGTTGGTCGATACCGCCGGCCGCCTCCATATCGACGAGGCGATGATGGCCGAGGTCGCCGACCTTCGTGCCCGCCTGCAGCCGATGGAAGTCCTCTTCGTTGCCGACGCGATGATCGGTCAAGATGCGGTCAACGCGGCCAAGGAGTTTCACGACAAAGTTGGGACCACCGGCATCATCCTCACGAAGATGGATGGCGACGCCCGCGGCGGTGCGGCGCTCTCGATTCGCGCGGTCACCGGCGTGCCGATCAAATTCATTGGTATGGGCGAGAAGACCGACGCGCTCGAGGCCTTCTTCCCGGACCGTCTCGCCGGCCGCATCCTCGGCATGGGCGATATGCTCACCCTCATCGAGCGGGCCAAAGAGCAGATGGGCGAGGAGGACTCGGATAAGTTCGCCGAAAAGCTCAAAAAAGGCTCCTTCGACCTCCAGGATTTTGTCGAACAACTCCGCAAGGTCCGCAAGATGGGGCCGCTCGGCCAACTCGTCCAGATGCTCCCCGGCTTCAACAAGATAAAGATGCAGATGGATGTCGACGATATGGACGACTCCTTCTTTTCGCGCGCGGAGGCGATCGTTCTCTCGATGACGAGCTGGGAACGGCGGCACCCGGACAAGATCGATGGCAAGCGGCGCAAGCGCATCGCCAAGGGCAGCGGCACCTCCCAGGCGGACGTAAACCAGCTGCTGAAGCAGTTCTTCGAGGCTCGAAAAATCGCAAAGACGCTCTCGACCGGGCGCTTCCCGATGTTCCGCTAAGGGGTCAGCGACACCAATTCGAATATTGTTCGCTTCCGACGAAAGTTTTGTATATCAGCCATATTCCATTGACGCGAAGCACGTGACACCGTAAAACCCACGATACGCGAGCGTTGCATTCACGAGTTCTATAACTCGGGGGTGGCTTGCGTGCATTTTGGAGGGGATCTTTGTCTGAGCATTACTGGGATAAGTACTGGCAGACGCGGCGCAATCGCCGCGTAGTCTTGCGTGGAG
>JBBSKE010000204.1:0-6839 GCA_038256595.1 Tepidiformales bacterium
CGAGTGAGCATGCCGGGGCGATCATCGGGAGAGAGTATTTCGATCGCAAAATCGGGCACGACTTCGACCGGGTTGGTCCGCTCGCCGGCCAGGCGTGCATCCAGGGTGACCGCGATGTCCGGCAAGAACACCCAACCCGTCTCGCGGTCGATATGCCGGACTTCGCCCCGCACTCTGAAGTTCGGATTCTCACGCTGATGCTTCTTCAGAAGGTAGGTGAGTTCAGCATAAAGCTCGCCATGTGCGTCGTTGGGCATCGCCTTTTCGATGACCTCCCCGTCCATGAGTTCGAGGTAGGGCTTCGATTCGGGGAGGGCGAGGAAATCTTCGAGGGTGGTCCGCGTCTTCGCTGCCATGCCAGTAGTTTAGCGGATTCGCCGGATGATCAGGCCAGCAAACCATCGCGAAAGCCGCGGCGAAGTTCATGCTTCACCTGCACCGGAACGGGGTCGCCGAACTGCACGGCCGAGACGCGCAGGAGGAGGCCATCGACCTGCGCCGGCAGGCCAATGTTCCGCAGCAGCAGAATTCGCGCCTGCTCGACATCTTCCGGCATGGCGCGCTTCATCCATTCGCCGGAGAAGACGATGCCGAACTGGTAGGGCACGGCCTCGTTGATCGTCGTGAGTTCGCGGTTTGGCGCCGGTTCGGGGCGGTCGCCGAGGCCGAGGGCCGCCCAAAATCCCGCGCGACCCTCGATCCGGGCCTCTTCTTCGACCCGCGCCCAGGTCGGAAGGCCCGAGCCAGCCACGAGCCGCCGCAGGATCTCGGAATCGACGTCGCGGGGGATGCGCGGGTAGACCGTGCGCAGGTAGCGAATCTCCTCCTGGGGCTGCTGGGCGAGCCATTCCTCACCCAGCGTGCGCCCAATCTGGAAGTAGACGCTCGCTTCGGAGTCGTGCGGAATTGCCGGGAGGTCGTCTGATTCGCCCGCTGGTTGCGACTCGTCCTCGAAAGAGGCGGGCGCGCTCGCTGGCTCGAATTCTTCGCCGGGGAGCAGGATAGGCTCCGGGATGTCGCCGCGCGGCACTTCGATCTGCACGGGAGGGGAGTAGACGCGGAATTCCCGCGGGAGGATGCAGTCAGCGAGTTCCTGGTATTCGAGCACGAGGTGGGCGTCGGCCTCGCGCACGAGGATGTCCGACTGATTCGCGTCGAGCGTCGGGGCGATGCCGATGAGCACCACTTTGATGCCGTGGTCCTGCGCTTCTTCGACCGCCTGGCGAAGGTCTTCGTCGCCGGAGAAGAGGAAGGCGGTGGAGATCGCGTGCTCGGATGCGAGCTTCACCATGTCCCGGAAGATGAGCGCGTCCACGCCCTTTTGGCCGCTCATTGTGAGGCGGCCGAGGCGCAGCTTTATCCCCGGGATGGAGCTTATCTGGAGGTGGTCGCTCTGGGGAATGCCGTTCGGAGCCGCGTCGTACCAGTACATCCGCAGGAAATCGCCGCCACCGTGCAGGTTCTCAGAAGACTCGCGGAGGAGGTCCAGCAGCTTCACGGCATTGAGCGTGACGGCCGCCCGGCGCGTCTCATCGAGGACGAGCGCACCTCCCGCCGCATAGACATAGCCGGCGTCCGCGAAGATGGCATATCGGTGGAGCAGCATTGCCAAAAAGCGTACCAGACCGGTCCAGCGCCCGTGCCAGACCGCGGTTCAGGACAATTGACGCGTGTCTCGCAGATGACCGACGTCTACCACCAAATCTTGCTCTCGACCGATTCCGGCTGGTCGTCCCATTGGGTCGTCCAGAGGTTCGAGCTGAGGTACTTCCAGCCGCCGTCGGCGAGCAGGCAGACGATGTGCTGTTCGCCCTCCATGCGCTCGGCCGCTTTGATTGCAGCGCGCACGACGGCGCCAGCGCTGATGCCGACGAAAAGGCCCTCTTTGTCGGTCAGCTCCTTCGCCATGACGAAGCTGGAGCGGCTATCAACGACGATTTTCCCATCGAGCACTGATTCATCGAAGATCTCGGGGATGAAGCCGTCTTCGAGCGCGCGAAGGCCCTGCACGAGGTCACCCGGGTGGGGCGCGGATGCGATAATCTTAACGCTCGGCTTCGTGTCCTTGAGATAGCGTCCGGTGCCGGTGAGGGTTCCGCCCGTGCCGAGGCCGGCGACGAACGCTGTCGTTTCGGGGAGGTCGCGGAGGATCTCCGGGCCGGTCGTCTCGTAGTGGGCGCGTGGGTTTGCCTCGTTGCCGTACTGGTAGGGGAAGTAGTACTTGCCGGGATTCTCGGCGACGATGCGCTTCGCCTCGGCAATCGAGCCGTTCGAGCCCAGTTCACCAGGCGTGAAGATGACCTCGGCGCCGAACGCCTGGAGGAGCTGCGTGCGCTCTTCGCTGACCGCTTTGGGCATCACGCAGACGACCCGGTAGCCCTTGATCCGGCCGATCATGGCGAGGCCGATGCCGGTGTTGCCAGAGGTCGGCTCGAGGATGGTGTCGCCGGGCTTGAGCAGCCCCTGGCGCTCCGCCGATTCGATCATGTACTTGGCGATGCGGTCCTTCACGGAGCCGGTCGGGTTTTGGCCCTCGAGCTTGGCGTAGATGTGGACATCCGGCCGGGGCGCGAGGCTGCGGAGCTCCACGAGCGGCGTATTTCCGACCATATCGAGAATCGAACGGTAGAGCGTCATATGGCGAACCTTTCGTGGTCCTTCAGGAGAGCGGCCGCTTGAACGCGAAGGTCCCGATGGAGATGGCGCTATCCGAATGGCTGACGAGTTCCCAGCCCGCCGCGCCGAGGATGGCGAACACTTCGACGTGTCGCACTTTCTTCAGCTTGTAGGCGCCGGGGTGGTCTTTTTCGGGCCGAACGGCTTTGGCGCCGAATTTCTGTTCGAAGGCGGCGACCAGTGAGGGCTGCTCCTGCGCAAAATCGAGGTCAGCGTCGCTGATCCGGCCCCACGACTGGTACGTGCAGAACTCCCACTGCATAGCGCGGGCTAGCCCCCGGCCAGCGCGGGCAGGATGTCGAGCACGTCGCCAGACTTCAGGGGAGTCTCGACGCCGCCGGTGTAGCGAATATCTTCGTCGTTCAGGTAGACGTTTACGAAGCGGTGGAGCTTGCCATCGGGGCCGTACATCTGGCTCTTGAAGCCAGGGTGGCGGGCATCGACATCGTTGAGGACGGCCTCAACGTTCGCGCCCGTACCTTCGATGAGCTTCTGTCCGCCGGTGAGCTTCTGGAGGACAGCGGTGACGCGGATCTTAACGACGGTGGGTTCGGCAGCAGTGGACATGTTTCTCCTCATTGGCGCCGGGCCACGATACGGAAGCGTATCGCAGCCGGTGTCAGTTTCTCATTCGGTGTGCGAAAGCAACGGCAGGTTGCTTACTCGTAACGCGAGAAATCGCGTCGCGATTTCTCGCGACGTGGTTACTCGTGGAAGGGCGAGCCGCAGAAGGCTTCGTAGTCGATAAGCTCGCTGATCGTCGGGTTGTCGCCGCAGAGCGGGCAACTCGGGTCGCGGCGAACCTTGACCACGCGGAATTCGAGGCTCAGCGCATCGTAGAGGAGGAGCCGGTTAACAAGCGGCTCACCGACTTCGAGGATGAGCTTGAGCACTTCGGTCGCCTGGATGCTGCCGATGGTGGCGCACATCGCGCCGAGGACGCCGGCCTCCGCGCAGCTCGGCACCATGCCGGGCGGGGGTGGCGCCGGGTAGAGGCAGCGGTAGCAGCCCTTGCCGGGAATGTAGGTCGTGGCCTGGCCATCGAACATCAGGATCGAGCCATCCACGAGCGGCTTCTTCAGGAGGTAGGCGGCGTCATTCACGAGGTAGCGCGTGGCGAAGTTGTCCGCGCCGTTCACGACGATGTCGTACTGCTCGATAATGCGGAACGCGTTGTCGCTGGTAATGGGCTCTTCGTGCGTGATGACGTCGATATTCGGGTTGTGGGCGAGCAGCGTCTCCTTCGCCGATTCCACCTTCGGGCGGCCAATGCTGGCGTTCACGTGGAGGATCTGGCGCTGGAGGTTCGTGCGGTCGACGGTGTCGAAATCGACGATGCCAATGGTGCCGACGCCCGCGAGCGCGAGGTAGAGCGCCACCGGCGAACCGAGGCCGCCCGCGCCGATAATGAGCACCTTCGAGTTAATGATGGCGCGCTGCCCGATGCTCCCGACCTGGGGCATGATGAGGTGGCGGCTGTAGCGCTCCACCATCTCCGGGGTCATGGTCTTGGGGGCCGTTTGCGGCTGGGTATCGCTGCCGCCTGCGAGTGCGGGGATAACCGCCACTTCGTCTCCGTTTTTCACCGTTGTCGATTCACCTTGTAGATTTTCTATCTCGACCTGGTTCACGTACACATTAATGTGCTGCGCGAGCTGGCCGTTGTTGCCCATGAGTTGTGCCCCAAAGCCAGGAAACTGGACATCGAGGTCGCTGATGACTTCGCGCACTGTCGTGCCGGTCGCTTTGACGTTGGCTTTGTTGCCGACGAGGTGCCGGAACGGCGTGGGGATATACACGTTTACAGACATGGGGGCCTCCTTCTTGCCGGTACGTCCGCAGGGCAGGCAGGCGGCGGTTCAAATGCCGGACTGCACCCCCAGGGGGATACTGGATTCGTTACAGGTTTACACTCAGGTAGCGTTCCCCCGTATCGCAAAGCATGGTGACGACAGTCTTGCCAGGCCCGAGGGCGGCAGCGACTTTACTGCTGGCGAGGACGTTCGCGCCGGCCGAAATGCCGACGAGCAGGCCCTCTTCGCGGGCGAGCCTGCGAGTCATGAGAATCGCATCCTTGTCGTCGATGCGCATGACTTCGTTGTAAATGTGCCGATCCAGCACGCCCGGGACGAAGCTCGCGCCGATGCCCTGGATGGCGTGCATGCCCGCCCGGCCGCCACTGAGCACGGGCGAGCGAGACGGTTCGACGGCGACAATGCGGACCGCATCGCCGAGGACTTCGCGCAATCGCCGGCCAACGCCGGTGACCGTGCCGCCGGTGCCCACGCCGGCGATAAAGGCGTCGATCTTGCCACCCGTCGCTTCGAGGATCTCCGGCCCGGTCGTGTGGTAATGCACGTCCGGGTTGGCCTGGTTTTCGAACTGCTGCGGCATGAACGCGTTCTTGTCCTTTTCGACGAGTTGGCGGGCGGCGAATACGGCGCCAGTCATCCCTTCGATGGCGGGCGTCAGGTGCAGTTCCGCGCCATACCGTTCGAGCAGGCGGCGGCGTTCGATCGACATGTCTTCGGGCATCGTCAGGATCAACCGGTAGCCCTTAACCGCACAGACAAGGGCGAGGCCGATGCCGGTGTTGCCCGAAGTGGGCTCGACGATGGTCGCGCCTGGCTTGAGGACGCCACGGCGCTCCGCGTCTTCGATCATCGCGAGGGCGATGCGGTCCTTAACGCTGCCGCCGGGATTCAGGTTCTCCATCTTGCCGAGGACCAGCGCGCTGGTCGCCGGGATCACCTTGTTCAGGCGAACCATCGGCGTCGCGCCGATGAGGTCGAGCGCGGACTCGGCGATGAGTGGCCGCCGTTCGACGGAGGTGCGCTGTTCGGTGGTCAAATCGCGTACCTCCCGTCGGTGGCCTGTGGTTCGCGTTCGAGCAGGTCGGCGACGCTATAAGAGGTAAGGATGTCGCGCGTCGATTCTCGAATGCGCTCCCAGATCTCGCGCTGACCGCAATGGTGCGGGTGGTCGGTGACTTCGGGCGGCTCATCGAGCCAGGCCACGGGCGAGAGCGAACCTTCGAGCGTCTCGATGACTTCGCGCACGCAAATCTGCGCTGGCGGCCGGACGAGTTCGTGCCCGCCGGCCGGTCCGCGCACCGAGCGGATGAAGCCCGCCTTGCGCAGCGTCGTCAGGAGCTGGTCGAGGTATTGTTCCGGGATGTGGCGGCGAAGGGCGATTTCGGATGATTGCAGCGGCCCCTGGCCATAGTGGCCAGCCAGTTCGATGAGTGCGCGCAGACCGTAGTCGCCCTTTGTTGAAACCCGCATGGTGTATGTTTCCGGCCCAGTGCCTAAAGTAGAGTAAATCTGTCAACAATATACCCAGCGCCAGTAGCTTCTGCAAGTGAAGGGGGCGACGAACCATCGCCGCCTGCAATTTCGGGCCCCGACGCCCGCGTCCACGCCGCCGGAAAAGCAAACTGTAAACTCGGCTTTCGTATCCCCTACTCATGCCCGGTGATATCCTCCGGGCCATAGCGATTCGCAGGTGGGCACCAGCCGCTGCGCGCGCGCCACTCTTTCTAAAACCCAGGACCATCACACCTATGACTAACCGCCAGGCCCGCCGCGAACAGGCGAAAACCACTCGTACCCCACGTTCCGGCGGTGGCGCACCACCAAACCGGCGGCCCACTCGCCCGGGGGCCACTCCGCCCCGCCCGAGCAGCGGCCCCTCCGACTTTCTTTCGAAGCCGTTCCTGCTCATCGCCGGCCTGCTGTTCATCGTCGCAATCGGCGTTATCGGCTTCCTCGCCATCAATAGCGACGGCGGCGACAGCGAACTCGTCCAGGACATCGAAGCGGCGACGGCTAACCTCCCGCTCGATATGGTCGATGGGACGAAGATCGGCAGCGACGATGCTCCCATGAAGCTCGTTGCCTTCGAAGACTTCCAGTGCCCCTTCTGCCTGCGCTTCACGGGCGAAGACGAGCCGATGATCATCGAAGAGTACGTGAAGACCGGCAAGGTCCAGCTCGAATATCGCCACTACGCCATCCTCGGCACCGAGTCCGCCCAGGCGGCCATGGCGAGCGAATGCGCCGCCGACCAGGAGAAGTTCTGGCAGTACAAGGATCGCCTCTTCCTCGAGCAGGCTCGTGAGGGCCAGGCAACCGCCGAGCGCGTCGATGACGGCCGCTTCAGTA
>JBBSKE010000205.1:0-6777 GCA_038256595.1 Tepidiformales bacterium
ACTCCGCACAACCCAAGGGATACCGTGCAGGAAAGCATCTCCGATTTCGACGTTGTTCTGCGCCGGGCGAGCCAATACCTCCCCGATGAACGCCTCGCCCTCGTGCGACAGGCCTACGAATTCGCGCGCGACGCCCACCAGGGGCAATTCCGCCGCTCCGGCCAGCCTTACATCACCCATCCTGTCGAAGTTGCCTACTCGGTCACCGAGTTGGAGCTGGACCACCATCTGCTTGCGGCCGCGCTGCTCCACGATGTCCAGGAAGACTGCGGGATCTCGAACGAGCAGATTGTCCAGGAGTTCGGGCCGCGTGTCGGCCGCGTGGTCGATGGCCTGACGAAGCTCGACAAGATCCAGCTGCCAGTCGGTGCGAGCGAGGCCGCCCGCGCCCGCGACGGATGGACCGCCGAGAACCTGCGCAAGATGTTCCTCGCGATGGCCGAGGACCTCGGCGTCGTCCTCATTAAGCTCTGCGACCGCCTCCACAACATGCGCACGCTCGACGTCTTCCCGGTCGAAAAGCAGCGCCGCATCTCCCGCGAGACGATGGAGATCTTCGCGCCGCTGGCCAACCGCCTCGGCGTCTGGCAGATCAAGTGGGAGCTCGAAGACCTCGCCTTCCGTTACCTCGAGCCGGAGAAATACCAGGAGATCGCGGAATTCCTTGACGCCAAGCGCGAATCGCGCGAGCGCTTCATCGAGGAGGCGGCCGAACAGATTCGCCCGCAACTCGAAGGCGCCGGGATCAACGCGCAGGTCACCGGGCGAGCCAAGCACATCTATGGCATCTACCAGAAGGCGGGGCGCTATGCGCACCAGGGCCGCGCCCTCGAACAGATATACGACCTGCTCGCCGTGCGCATCCTCGTCGATTCGGTTTCCGAGTGTTACCACGCGCTCGGCATCGTGCATTCGCTCTGGCGGCCGATTTCCGGGCAGTTCGACGACTACATCGGCCACCCGAAAGAGAGCGGCTACCAGTCGCTCCATACCACCGTGATTGGCAACAGCGGCCGCCCGATGGAGGTGCAGATTCGCACCCACGAGATGCATCGCGTGGCCGAGCACGGGGTCGCCGCCCACTGGCGCTACAAAGAGGGTGTGAAGCCGCAGGCCAAAGACGACGACCGCATCGCCTGGCTGCGGCAGCTGCTGGACTGGCAGCGCGACGTCTCCGGCGCCGAGGAGTTCGTCGAGACGGTCAAGACGGACATCTTCCACGACCAGGTGTTCGTTTACACGCCGAAGGGCGATGTGCTCGACATGCCCGTGGATTCGACACCGCTCGACTTTGCCTATCGCATCCACACGGACCTCGGGCACCAGACGGTGGGCTCTCGCGTGAACGGGCGCATGGTCTCGCTGAACACGCCCCTGAAGACCGGCGACATCGTCGAAGTGATGCGCAGCCGGACGAGTAAAGGGCCATCGCGCGACTGGTTGAACCCGAACCTTGGCTACGTCCGCACGGCCCATTCGCGCGAAAAGATTCGGCAGTGGTTCCGCAAACAGGAGCGCGCCGAGAACATCGAGCGTGGCCGCGAGATGTTCGAAAAGGAGCTGCGCCGCCTCGCGATCGACATGAGCGACCGCCAGGACGAGATCATCGCGATGTTCAACTACCCCTCGGCGGAGGAGTTCCTCGCTGCCGTCGGCTACGGCGGAGTCAGCACCGCGACCATCGCCCGCAAGCTCGGGGCGATGCTCAACGAGGAAGAGACGGCGCCGGACCCGAAGATTTTCAAGGAGACGCGCACCGAGCCCGCGATTGGTGGCCCTGGCCTGCGCGTCACCGGCGTGAGCAACATGCTCACGACCATGGCCCGCTGCTGTAACCCGGTCCCGGGTGACCAGATTGTCGGCTACGTGACGCGCGCTCGCGGCGTGACGGTCCACCGTGCCGACTGCCAGAACGTGCTCAACGAGGCGGAACAGGAGCGGCTGGTGGAGGTCGACTGGGGGACGCCGTCGAAGTTCTACCCGGTGGCCATCCGGATCGAGGCGTGGGACCGTGTCGGCCTCCTGCGCGATATCACTCTCGTTGTGACCGAGGACAAGGTGAATATGGAAGGCGTTCGAACCGACGAGCGCGGTGACGGTTCGGTGGCAATCGTTGCAACACTCGAGGTCACTGGCATCGAACAACTCTCACGCCTCCTTTCGCGACTGGAGATTATCCGCGGTGTTCGAACCGTAGAGCGGGCACTCGACCGGAAGCGCCCCGAGTTGAACGCGCCCCTGCCGGGCGTGCAGCGTGCCGGGCGCGGCTCTTAGCGATGGCGCGATAGTTCAATTCGCCCCGGGCGCTATGCGTCTCGCAGGGCCGCTCGCAGACCGCGAGGGGAACGATCGCGCGCTCAGAATCCATCTTGATCGCTGCTGCAGCGCTACCGTTTGGCTGGAAGCCGTTCTCACAGGCCTGGCGGTACTCGTGGATCATCCAGGTGACGACGGCGAGGCCCGAGCAGATGAGGAAGAGGTCGAAAGCGAGGGTGACGGGTTGGATACCGAGCATTCAGCACATCCGTTCTGAAGTATGCCGCGAGCTTATGAGAACACCCGTTCGCATGTCAACACATTTGTTCTACTTTGATGGCTGCTAACTTCCGCGGCGGCCAGTTCGACGAAATTCTTACCGTCATCGACAAAATTCGTCGAAAGTGCACGATCTGGCGGAACTTTCGCAGCGTGCCCGGCGTCTAATCCAGTGAACACGCATTCCTAGCCCAGGAGGCAACCCATGAAACGTTCACTCTCACTCCCGGTCGCGGCCATTGGCGCCGTGGTCCTCGGAATCGCCGGGTTCGGCGCCGGATTTGCGGTCCGAGCGGCGGACGATGGCGACACGAGCTCGCTCACCACTTCCATCGAACCCGCCAACGACCTCCCGGCGCCGGCTATCGGCGTCGGCAACAACACCCCCGGCTGGGCCCAGCCCGGCCGCGACGTCAAGGTCGCCGCCGATGGTGGCAGCGCTCCCTCGATGGCCGGCTACGGCGAGAATGACCTCTCGATCATGCCCGCCTGTACGGTCGACCTCCCGATTTCGATCACCGGCAGCGGGATCGACCTTGCAGCCGCCGGTTTCGTCGTGAAGCCGCTCGGCAGCGGTTTCGTCCCGTCCTCGTTCTCGGTTCGTTCGGTGAGTGACTGCGTCTATGCCGCAGACGGCTCGCAGACCACGACCGGCACCGGCAAGATCGTCGTCGACACTACCTGGCGGCACATTGAATCGGGCATCCAGGTCACCGTTTCGCAGCAGGTCGCCGACGACAAGGTCGTCAACGTCCTCCGCCAAAACCAGGCATCGTTTACGGATGGCGGCTACTCGTTCAACGTGTATGCGAACAACTACTACTACTTCGGCGCGAAGGACGGCATCGACCCGGCCATTTCGAGCCGCGAAGTTCCGGCCATCGCTCCCGGGTCTCCGGACCCGCGCGTTGCGGCCGTCCTCGCCGAGGCCGTCAAGGACCTCGCTCCCGACTTCAGCGACCAGTGCTTCGCTCGCGAAGTGCAGGGCGACTGGGCCGACCTCGCGAAGTTCGGACTGGGCGACCCGCGCCCGGCGCTCCCCTCGGGCGTCGAATTCCAGAACATGACGCTCATCTACACCAACCCGGCCGCGACCGATTGCGGCGGGGCCGACCTCACCATGGACCAGGGCTTCCAGTTCTCCGCGAACTGGTACAGCAATGACAAGGCGGGGACCAACGTCTCCATCTACGCCGGCGGCATGGGCCCCGACCAGGGCCAGGGCCAGAATTGGAACATCGGCCAGATCAGCGAGCATTCGGCGAACTGGCAGTCGAAGAACATTTCGTTCAACATCTACGGCAATTCGGCCAACGGCCAGGGCCTCGGCGTCGACACGATTCGGGCCCTCGCCAAGGCGCTCGACCCCTCGTTCGATGAAGCCTGCTTCATGACCGAATCCACCTTCAAGGGTGGGGACCTCGGCGACTACGGCATCAACACTCCGGTCCTTCCCGGCGGCTACAAGCTCAGCGACGAGCGCGGCGTGAGCTACGACGTCCGCGAGGGCTGCAATACGCCGGAAGGCTACGTCGACAACGCGCTCTCTTACTGGGCGAACCACGAAGACGGCGATGGCAGCACCATCACCATCGGCCTCGACCGCTCGCCCTACGGCAAGGTCGAAGGCGGAACCGGGTACATCTCTGCGGGGAACATCTATTTCGTCACCGCCGACGGCGTGAACGTCTCCATCGCCGGCTACAACAAGTCTGGCGGCGAAGGCCCTTCGCTCGACGACCTCAAGGCCATCGGCAAGTCGATTGACCCGACCGTCGATTACGATTCGCTCGACGCCACGGGTGGCGGCGGCGTCCCGAGGCCGATGCCGATGCCGGCCGACACGACTTCGAGCAATTCGGGCGGCTAACTGCCCGATAGCTCGCCATTAACCAGGCACCAGCACAGATAAAGGGGCTGCGACAACTTGTCGTGGCCCCTTTATCGTTGGTGCTCTATATTTCGCACAAAGCGAAGCAAAACCTTTTGCATCCAGCAGGATGAAGAGGGCGTATGTCGCGTTCGCCAAGCGGGCGTTCCATCCGTATGATTTCGCAGCAAACCGAGACCGCCGGGTGCCGTCGCAGGCGCACTGGTAGATTTCGCAGACAAAGGACAGTGAATGGAAGCAATTACCTACGAAGCGCCCCGTACGCTCGATGAGGCGTATGCCGTGATGGGGAACGGCAAGCGCACCGCGGTGCTGGCAGGCGGCACCGACATTATCGTTCAGCTGCGCGAAGGCCGAAAATCGGCCGACCAGGTGCTGGACGTGAAGCACATCGCAGAACTGATGGCTCACGGGTTCGCCGCTGATGGCAGCCTCGAAATTGGCGCCGCCACCCCGTGCGTCGACCTGTACGAAGACGCCGAAGTCGTGAAGCAGTTCCCGGGCCTGATCGATGCGGCGTCGCTTATCGGCGGCATTCAGATCCAGGGCCGCGCGAGCCTCGGTGGCAACATCTGCAATGCAGGCCCCGCCGCCGACTCCGCCCCGATCCTGATCGCCCTCGGCGCCATCCTCAAGATTGGCTCCACGGCGGGCACGCGTGAAATCCCGGTCGGCGACCTCTTCGCTGGTCCGAGCCGCAACACGCTGCAGGCGGGCGAACTGCTCCTCCAGATTCGCATCCCGGTGCAGCCGGCGAACTCCAACGCGTTCTACCTGCGCTTCATCCCGCGGAACGAAATGGACATCGCGGTATGCAGCTCGGGCGTCAGCCTCGGCCTCAGCGCCGATGGGAACATCAACCATGCCCGCATCTCCATTGGCGCCAGCGCACCGACTCCGCTCTTCGTCGAAGCTGCCGGCGCATCCCTCATTGGGAAAGCCCCGACCAAGGAGAACTTCACGGCTGCCGGCGAAATCGCCTCGGCCGCGGTCTCCCCAATCGATGACATGCGTGGTTCCGTCGCCCAGCGCCGGCATCTCGCCAAGGTCCTCACCGTCCGCGCCCTCGAAGGAGCGCTCAAGCGCGTCCAGGAGACTCGTTAACCCATGGCACGTACCCAGGTTCAGACCACCATCAACGGCGTCGATGTCGACTTTCTTTGCGAACCGCGCCAGAGCCTCCTCGAAGTCCTTCGCGACGAATTGACCCTCACGGGGGCCAAGGAAGGCTGCAACAACGGCAACTGCGGCGCCTGCAGCGTCATTCTCGATGGCCGCCTCGTGAACTCCTGCTGCGTCCTCGGCGTTGAGCTCGAAGGCCGCAAGCTCGAAACCATCGAAGGGCTTGCCGAGGGTGATACCCTTCACCCACTGCAGACGGCCTTCCTCGAAGAAGCCGCGCTTCAGTGCGGTATCTGCACCCCGGGCTTCATCCTCGCCTCCAAGGCGTTGCTTGATTCCGAACCCGATGCAGACACTGGCCGCATTCGCCACTGGCTCGCCGGCAATCTCTGCCGGTGCACGGGCTACGACAAGATCATCCATGCCGTCGAGAAGGCTCGCGACCAGATGAAGGAGACGAAAGTATGACTATTGCAGACCGCTCCTACAAAGTGATTGGCACCCGCCCGGTTCGTCCGGACGGGGTCGAAAAGGTCACCGGCAAGGCGCAATACGGCGCTGACATCAACCTTCCTGGCCTGGTCTATGGCCGCGTGCTCCGCAGCCCGCATGCCCATGCCCGCATCCTTTCGATCGATACCAGCGAAGCCGACAAGTACCCGGGTGTCGTCGCGACGGCCACCTATGAGGACTTCCCGCTCGCGGCCGATAAGGTCGAAGAGATTGGCGAAAGCTCCGTCAACCTGCGTGAACTGAGCGACAACATCCTCGCCAGCGCGAAGGCCCTCTACCGCGGCCACGCCGTGGCTGCGGTCGCCGCATCTTCGACTCACATCGCCGAGGAAGCGCTCAAGCTGATCAAGGTCACCTACGAAGTGCTCCCGCCGGTGCTCGATGTGAAGGACGCGATGCGTGAAGACGCCCCGCTCCTGAACGAACACCGCAAGACCAAGTCGATGGCTGGCGCCGGCTCCGACAAGCCCAGCAACATCGCCTCGCACGTCCGCTTCCAGGCTGGCGATGTCGAAAAGGGCCTCGAAGAGAGCGACTTCGTCCTTGAGCGCGAGTTCAACACGAAGATGGTCCACCAGGGCTATATCGAGCCGCACAACGCGACTGCCAGCTGGAACGTCGACGGCACCGTCACGATCTGGACGAGCACCCAGGGCAGCTTCTCTGTCCGCAACCAGCTCGCCGAGATCCTGCACATGCCGGTCGCCAAGATTCGC
>JBBSKE010000206.1:0-6759 GCA_038256595.1 Tepidiformales bacterium
CGGACGCGGGGCTCGGCTTCGGTTACGTCTGCAACCAGTCCGGGCGCTCCTGGCGAGACCCCCGCAACATCGCCCTGATCGACGCCACCTACGAGGCACTCAACCGCCTCGATTAGCGAATCGGCAGGTCCTCTTCGGCATGGTGGTAATGGTGGGCGTGATGCACGCCGCGCCGCCGCTGGAGAACGCCGCTGAGCAGCCCGTGATTCGGTGCGAAGGCGAGCGCCAGCACGAAGAACGCGGTCGCCGTGAGGACAATGGTCCCGCCCGCCGCAATGTCCGCGTGATACGAGAGCAGCAGCCCGAAGAACCCGCTCGCGACCGCCACCACCGCGCTTAGCCCGAGCATGCGGCCCAGGCGGTCGGTCAGCAGGCGCGCGGTGGCCGGCGGCGTGACCACGAGGGCGAGGATGAGGATGTTGCCGACGGTTTGCAGGCTCACCACGACCGTCGCCGCGACCAGGAGCAGCAGCACGATGTCGAGCGCGAATACCGGGTAGCCAGCCGCCTTCGCCATCGTCGCGTCGAAGGCGATGAGTGTGAACTCCTTCAGGAACGCGAACAGGATGACCAGGACGAACCCGCCAATTGCGAGCGTCGCCCAGACATCGTTCCAGGACACCCCGAGCACGTTGCCAAAGAGGAGCGCGCTCAAATCCTGCCGGAACCCGCTCTCGCGGCTGATGAGGACCACGCCAAACGCGAAAAATGCCGCGAAAATGACCCCGACGGCCGTGTCCTCCGAGACTCGCCGGCTGCGCGACAGCACGCCAATCGCGATCGCGGTAAGCGCTCCGAATGCGAACGCGCCGAGGAGGATGCTCTTGCCGGCCATGTAGCTCAGCACCACGCCGGGGAAGACCGTGTGCCCGAGGGCATCGCCGATGAACGCGAGGCCGCGAAGCACGACAAAGCAGCCGACGAATCCGCAAACGAGGCCGACAATCACGACTTCGAGCAGGGCGCGTTGCATGAACGCGTAGCTAAACGGGTCGAACAGCCAGTCCATCATGCGAACACCGCGATCTGCCCGCCGAACGTCGCGCGCATCGTCTCTGGCGTGTAGGTCGTGACGGTTGGCCCAAACGCGACCAGCCGCCGGTTCAAGCAGCAGACATGCGAGCACGTCGCGGACACCTCGTCGAGGTCATGAGTTGCCATAAGAACGATGACTCCCGAGGCCGCGAAGTCCTGGATGGCACCATGGAAGACCGCGCGGTTCTCGGCGTCGATGCCCGTGAATGGTTCGTCCAGCAAGACGAGCGACGGCCGCTGGACCATCGCACGGGCGAGGAAGATGCGTTGCTGCTGCCCGCCGGAGAACTGGCTGATATGACGCTGCTCCATGCCCCCGAGTCCGAGGCGTCCGAGCGCGGCAGCGGCGTCATCGCGGTCCTGCTTCCCGGGTCGCCGCAGCCAGCCGGCCGTTCGAAAGCGACCCATGAGCACCACATCGAGCGCCGTCACCGGGAAATCCCAGTTGACCTCTTCGCGCTGCGGGACGAACGCGACCTGGCGGGCAGCCGCCCGCAAACTCGAGTCGCCGAGCAGAATCTCACCGCGTGATGGCTTGAGGACGCCGGCGATCGCCTTCAAAAGGGTGCTCTTGCCGCTTCCGTTAGGCCCGATGAGGCCCACGATCGCCCCAGGTTCGACCTCGAAACTGATGCCCGAAAGCCCGAAGCCGGAGCCATACCCGACACTGACGTCGCGCACCGAGAGAGAGCCTGGAGATTGACCGGGTTCGGCTATTTCAGCGCCTCCGCGATTTTCTGGGCGTTTGCGAGCAGCATACCGTGTACCGTGTCTGCGCCGGAACCGGGCTCGCCCAGGGAATCGCCGTAAAGGTCGTCGATGATCTTCACGCCGGTGTCTTTGCTGATCTGCTCGGCCACTTTCGGGTCCACGGAGCTCTCGGCGAAGATGGCGCGCACGTTCTCGCGCTCAATCGTTTCGACGAGCGCGGCGATGTCCCTGGCCGAGGGTTCTGCCTGGGTTGTCGTCGCCGGGATGACTGCGCCGACGAACTCGAGGCCGTACTCCTCGATGAAATAGCCGAACGCGTCGTGATTCGTGACCATCTTCCGGTTCGCTGCCGGGATAGCGTCGATCATCGCGCGAATCTCGCCGTCGGCTTTGTCGAGCACGAGCTGGTAGGCGGCGCCGTTCGCCCGGTAGCTGTCCGCGTTGTCCGGGTCCGCCTTTGCCAGCGCCTCGACGATGTTGTCGACCATCAGCTTGTTGTTGGGGATGTTCTGCCAGACATGCGGGTCGCCCTCGTCGTGTTCGTGGTCCTCGGTGCCGTCTTCCTCTTCCGCGTGGGCCTCGCCATCTTGGATTTCGATGCCCTCGGTGACCGTGACCGCCTTGTCTTTGTTGTCGCCGTCTTCGACCACGGAATTGAGGAACTCGTCGAGGCCGACGCCGTTGCGCAGGATGAGCTTCGCCTCATCGACGCGGCGGCGGTCCTGGGCGGTCAACTCGTAATCATGCGGATCGACGCCCTGCTCGATGAGGACGCTGAGCGCGATCTTGTCCCCGCCGACTTCATTCGCGAGCGCCGCGATCTGGATGGTCGTGGCGACGACGATCGGCTTCCCGCTCTCGTCGAAGCCATCGCCGGAATCGTCACCACCGCAGGCAGCGGCGAACGGCAGGCTGAGCAGCAGGGTCGCGGCGGAAGAGAGAAGGAAGGAACGTCGGTGCATGGGGGACTCCTGTTGAGACTCAGTATCTCAGTCTCTGAATGATACTCAGGCTCAATGAATTGGACAACTCCTGTCGCGTTCGTCTTTCGCTGCCGGAGGGCTCTACAATGTCGCACGGATGTTCGAACGGACCGCACCAACCTACGTAGCAATCGACCTCGAGACGACGGGGCTCCAGCCACTGCACGACCGCATCACCGAGATCGGCGCGGTACGCGTCACGCTGTCCGGGGAGCTGCTGGGCGAGTTCGAATCGCTCGTGAACCCGGGCCGCGACATTCCACCCTTCGTCCAGGCGCTCACCGGTATCACCGACGCCGACGTTCGCGACGCACCTTCGGCCGCCGAAGCCGGGGCGCGGCTCCTGCGATTCATCGGCGATTCGCCGGTCGTTGGCCATAACGTTGGCTTCGACCTCGCATTCCTTCGCCGCGAAGGGATCGCCATCGATGCACCGGCTGTCGACACGGCCGCGTTCTCGCGCATCCTCATGCCTGCTCGCCAGCCGCGGGGACTCTCCGAGCTGGCGGCCACCCTCGGCATCCGCGGCACCGAGTTCCACCGCGCCCTCGCCGACGCGAAGACGGCCGCCTTCGTCTTCGCGAAACTCTGCGATCGCCTCGACCTCATCCCGGTAGACCAGCGACGCCACCTGGCGATGCTCGTCGGGATCGAGAACCCGGGCATCGCGCGGCTCATTGCTGGCGACATCGAATCGGACGGCGGATTCTCGCCCGCCTGGCTGCCGACGCTGCAAACGCCCGAATCGCACGCTACGCTCGTCCGCAAAGATCCGCTCATCCCGGTCACACCCGACCAGGTCAAGCGCGCCTATTCGTTCGCGAACCGGGCGATGCTGGAGTTCGAGGAGCGGCCCCAGCAGGTGCGCATGGTCTCGCGCGTCGGCGAGGCGTTCGCATCGGGCGGTCAGCACCTGATCGAGGCGGGCACGGGCGTCGGTAAGTCGCTCGCCTACCTGTTGCCGGCGGCGCTCCACGCCCTCCAGAACGAAGACCGCGTGGTCGTTTCGACGAACACCATCAACCTCCAGGAGCAGATTCTCGGCAAGGACATCCCCCAGCTGCGGCGAATGCTCGTCGAGGCGGGTGTCATCAAGTCCGAGGCTGACCTGCGCGTCTCGCTGCTCAAGGGCCGGGGGAACTACCTCTGTTTGCGGCGATTCGCGGCGAATGCCGTGATGGCGGCGGGCGACCCGGATTTCGCGCACCTCAACGCCTCGATGTACCTCTGGCTCCAGGAGACCGCGACCGGCGACCGCTCGGAACTCTCGCTCGACCACACCGATTACGTGACCTGGCCGCGCGTCTCGGCGGCCGAGACAGATTGCCTCGCGCGCCAGAATACGTACGTCCGAGACGGCTCCTGCTTCCTCCTGCGAGCACGAAAAGCGGCCGAGGCGGCGCACATCATCGTCGTGAACCACGCTCTCCTGCTCGCGGATCTCGCTTCGAATGGGAGCGCGATCCCCGCCTTCCAGAACCTCGTGGTCGATGAAGCGCACAACCTCGAGGAGGTCGCGACCCGCCAGTTCGGGGCGCTGCACAATCGCCGGCGGTTCATGGACGCGCTCGACGCCATCCATCGCCCGGCCGCACGCGACCATCGCGAAGGTGGCGTGGCCTCGCTCCTGCTCTCTTTGCCGGAAGGTCCGCAGCGCACGGCCGGGGGCAGAATCGCCGACTTCGTCCACGAAGCTGGGCTTATCGGCCTGACCTTCTTCACGGCTCTCGGCGAACTCACCAACACGGGCAACGGCGCCGACGACGAGCGCATTCGGATCACCCATACGGTCCGTAATGGCGACGTCTGGCCGCTGATCGAAGCCGCCTGGGAGCCACTCGCGGGGGCCCTGGCGACGCTCTCGCTCATGCTCATCGAGGCCTCTGCAGCGCTTGCTTCGACGGCCAAGACCGACGACCCGGACGCACTCGCGGGCGAAGTCTCCGGGGCCGCCCGAAAACTCGACGAGCTGCGCAACAGCATCGGCTCGCTGCTTTCGACCGACCAGGTCGAGTTCGTCACCTGGGTGGCGCGCGAATCGGACGGCACAGGCTCGCTCAACGCCGCGCCGCTTGATGCCGGACCGACGCTTTCGGAGCAGCTCTTCGCGAAGAAGCGAACCGTCGTAGCGACCAGCGCGACCCTCTCGGCTGCCGGCGACATGGGCTACATGGCACGGCGGCTCGGGCTCGGCGAAGCGGACACCCTGGAACTCGGGTCGCCATTCGACTATCGCATTTCGACGCTGCTCACCGCCTTCGATGGCCTACCGGAGCCGAACGAGCAGGGCTACGATGCGGGCGTGGCCGAAGCGATCGTGAAGCTCGCGCGTGCCTCGGAGGGACGGGGACTGGCGCTGTTTACCTCGCATGCGGCCCTTCGGCGGGTGGCGGCGCTCGTTCGCCCGGCGCTCGAAGACGACGGCATCACGGTCCTCGTCCAGGGGGTCGATGGCAACCCGCGGCGGCTCACCGAGCACCTGATCGAGCATCCGCAGAGCCTCATCCTCGGCACGCAGAGCTTCTGGGAGGGCGTCGATATTCGCGGCCAGGCACTCTCGCTGCTGATCATCGCGCGCCTGCCCTTCGCCGTACCGACCGACCCGGTCTATGTCGCGCGTTCAGAGCTATTCGACGATTCGTTCCAGGATTACGCCCTGCCGAACGCGATCCTCCGCTTCCGCCAGGGCTTCGGCCGCCTGATTCGCAGCCGCGGCGACCGTGGTGTCGTGGCGATTCTCGATGGGCGAATTCGCAGCAAGCGCTACGGCGAGCAGTTCCTCCGTTCGCTTCCGCAGTGCTCGAAATTCGCCAGTGATGTCGACACAGTGGCCGCCGGGGTCGCCCAGTGGCTCGCGGATTGACCGCTGCGATGACGCCGGAAACGTTCGTGCGGCAAGGCAAGCGCCACGAGACGCGCCTCTCGACTGTCGCCGATGACGGGACGTTCGAACTTGCGATCGCTCGCTGCGAGAGCGGCGAAGCGGTCGGCACGATGGCACTTCACCTCGCCGGCGACGTGCTCGAGGTCCTGCATCTCTGGGTGGCCGTGCCGTTCCGGGGATACGGGGCCGGCTCCGAGGCCGCACAGCTGGTCATCGCCGCCGCCGCAGAAGCCGGGGTACAGGCCATCCACGCATGGGCGCACCCGGGGCTCGGGCTCTCGGTCTACTTCTGGATTCGCATGGGGCTGCACCCAGAGCACGGCGACGGCCCGAACGGCGGCCTCCGGTTCGTTCGCGAAACAGGATTGGTTGCCGCTCGTTAGTGGCCGTGGGAACTGGCGCTGGAGCCGTGGCTATGCCCGCTGTGCGACCAGCGAGACGCCGACGCGCTCAGTGCCCCAGCTGCTCCGCCGGAGTTCAAGGCGCTCAGAGCGGCGCCTTTGGTGTAGGTCATGGGCGCGGACATAACGCGCTTCGCCGGCTTGAAACAGGTCGGGCAATCGGCGCCGAGGTCAGAATCCTTGAAGCTTCGCGAGACCTCGAACATCAGGTCGCACATCTTGCATTCGTAGTCGTAAAGAGGCATGGAACACACTCGCTGCAATTGATTGCAATTTCCGCTTAGCGCACGATCATCCTACCAGTCGCGGCCGTGCCGTTGCCAGCCGAGGAGCGTTCATGTCCCAGATCCTGGTCTTCGTCAACGATACCCTGCCGGCCGAAGTCATTAACGGCTGGCGTGAAGTCTGCCTCAGCTTCTCCAGCTTCCAGGTCGAGCCAGTCGCGATGATCACCGCGGGCGACGACGGGCTCCAGCAACTCGACGAATTCCTCGAGACCACACCAGCCGAATTCGAAGTCGAACTGATCTCGCCCGACGAAGAGGCGATCGCGAAGAAAAACGCGCCGATGGCGGCGGCCGAGTTCATCTGGAAGGAGGATGGCCGCCCGGACTGGGCCGCCATGTGGACCGGATTCTGCGAACTGGCACTCTTTGGGGGTCCGCCCCATCGCGGCGAGGAGCAGGCCCTCGGCGAAGTCGCGCCTGAGGACATCGACCTCCCGCCCGTGGAAGATTACGACGCC
>JBBSKE010000207.1:0-6754 GCA_038256595.1 Tepidiformales bacterium
ATTTCGCGGCTGCCTGCGCATCTGCCGCGCGCCTCGGTATCGAACTCGCAGAGATCCCCGGGCAGGGCAACGCCGGCACCTTCCAGGCGGTCGAGACGGTCGTCCCGCTGGTCCGGGCGTTCCTGGGGAATAGCGGCTAGCTGCTAGCGATTTGGCGGGCGGTCGACGCCGGATGCTGGCTTGCGAGGCGGGAGTGCCACGTCACCGGTGGGCACGCTCCCTCGGTCGGTCGCATTACTGACATCAGGAGAGCTTTCGGACCTCCGCAACTACGGCCAGATGGTGTCGGCGTAGGCCCATTCGATCAGGTCGATGGCGTCGAACGGGAAGGCGGGCGCGTTCAGGAGCACCAGGATGATGCGCCGCCCGTCGCGGTCCACGGAGACGGCGAAGGTTGGCCCGGCCTCCTCGGTGTAGCCCGTTTTCACCCCGGTGACGCCCGGCGTGTAGTTCAGGAGCGGGTTGTAGTTGTAGAGGAAAAGCTCCTGGGTTCCCGTTGCGGTGTGCGTCTCCGTGCCGACGATTTCGCGGAAGAGCGGCAGGGTCATCGCGTACTTCGAGAGGATCGCCATGTCGCGCGCGGAGGTGTAGTGCCCCGGCCCGCCGAGCCCGTGGGGGTCGAGGAAGTGCGTGTCGCGCAGCCCGAGCCGCCGGACGAGCGCGTTCATCGCGTCGATAAACGCCGCCTCGCTGCCATACAGCGCGATGGCCAGCTCCTTCGCCGCGTCGTTCCCGGAGACCAACAGCAGGCCGTAGAGCAGCTCCCGGAGTGAGAACTGGTCGCCGGGCAGCAGGCCCATCGCGGAGCTGTCCTCCAGCCAGAGTTGCTCCAGGTTCGGGTGTACTTCGATGACGGTTTCGAGGTCGGCGCCGGACTCGATGGCCACGATCGCGGTCGCGATTTTCGTCAGGCTGGCGGGCGAAAGGCGGGCATCGGCGTTCAGTTCGAAGAGCGATGCGCCGGTCGCCTCGTCCATGATGAAGATGGCGCCAGCGGTCACGGTCGGGACCGGGATTCCGCGCGATGCCGGCCGCGGGCCGACGCTCGTGGGGCTGGCCGTTGGAGTCGCCGCAACCCGCGCGGAGGGCGTGCTCGCCGATAGCTCCATCGCGTCCTTTGAGACGGTTTCGACCGTCGGCTGAGCCGGCGATACCACGGCGGGGACGCTACTCGCGCAGGCGACGAACGCCCCGCCTATCGCGATTACGACCGCCACCAGTGCTCCACGCCACGCCATGCTCTCAATTCTGCCCAGCAGGCGACCACCGGGACAATCGAGCGCGTAAAGAGTCGCCACTGCTGAGCCGCTTCGCGCTCGCCGGACTGCCGCAGCAGGAGACGGCGCTGCTCGCATTCGCGCTGCCAGTCCCGCTACACTCGTTGCATGGACAAGAGAATCGCGATCATCGACTACGGGGCCGGCAACACGCGCAGCGTCGAACGGGCGCTGAACCACGCCGGCGCCCACGCGGCGATCACCGCCAACCTCGCCGATATCGAGTCCGCGGATGGCCTCGTCCTCCCGGGGGTGGGTGCCGCGGCCGACACGATGTCGAACCTCGAATCGCGCGGCCTCGTCGAGCTCATTCGCGCCTACATCGCGACCGGGCGGCCGTTCCTCGGCGTCTGCATGGGGCTCCAGGCCCTGCTCGATTGGTCCGAAGAGGGTGGCGGAGTTGACTGCCTCGGGATTGTGCCCGGCGAAGTGCGGCTCTTCCCGACTGATACTGGCGCGAAGGTTCCGCACATGGGATGGAACACGGCCGAGTGGGTCCACGAGGGCCACCCAATTACGCGCGGAATCCCCACCAATAGTTACTTCTATTTCGTGCACAGCTACTTTCCCGCCGTTGACGACCAGTCGTACGCGCTCGGAATGACCGAATACGCGGGCATTACGTTCCCGAGTGTGATCGCGCACGAAAACATCGTCGCGACCCAGTTCCACCCGGAGAAAAGCGGCGCCATGGGACTCAAGATCTACTCGAACTTCGTCGAATGGGTGATGGCGGCGTCGCTCAACGGCGCGGTGAAGCGCCCGGCGCCGGCAAACGCGTGACCTTCGAAATCATCCCGGCGATCGACATCCGTGGCGGCCGCTGCGTCCGCCTGTTCCAGGGTGACTACGCCCAGGAGACCATCTACGGCGACCCCATCGAGATGGCGCGAAAGTGGGAGTCGCTCGGCGCGCCCCGCCTCCACATTGTCGACCTCGACGGCGCGAAAGAGCGGCGCCCGGTCAACCACGAACTCGTCCTCGGCATCTGCCGCGCGGTTTCCATCCCGGTTGAAGTGTCGGGCGGCGTGCGATCGATGGAGACGGTGCAGATGTGGCGCGATGCCGGTGTCGAGCGCGTCCAGATTGGCAGCGCCGCCATCGAGAACCCGGCCTTCGTGCGCGAGGCTATCGCCAGCCATGGCGGCCACATCGTCATCTCCATCGACTGCCGCGGCGGCGAAGTGATGACCAACGGCTGGCTCGAAGGCAGCGGCGTGCAGGTGCTCGACCTCGCCCGGGTGATGGTCGAGGCGGGCGTCGCGCGCGTCATGGTGACCGATATCAGCCAGGACGGCGGTATGCTCGGCCCGAATCTCGCCCTCTACGAGCAGCTGGTCGCGGAACTGGCCGTGCCGGTGGTCGCATCTGGCGGAGTCGGCGCCTACGAGCACCTCGTGGCGCTCGCGAACCTCGGCTGCGAGGGCGTCATCGTCGGCAAGGCGCTCTACGAAGGCGCGATTGACCTCCCGGCCGCGATTTCGGCCGTCTCCGGGGCCGTGAAATGAGCAATTCTGCCGTCCGACCCACACCAACCTGGAGCGAGGCCCCACGATGCTGACCCGCCGGATTATCCCCTGCTTCGATGTCGCCAATGGCCGCGTGGTCAAGGGCATCTCGTTCGTCGAACTGCGCGACGCCGGCGACCCCGTCGAACTCGCGAAAATCTACGAGCAGGAGGGCGCGGACGAACTCGTCTTCCTCGACATTACCGCCTCCTCCGACGACCGCACCACCGTCTTCGACATGGTCGCCAGGACGGCCGAGCAGGTGTACATCCCGTTCACCGTTGGTGGTGGCATTCGCACGGTCGCGGACATGAAGCTCCTGCTCGAACTCGGCGCCGAAAAGGTGAGCATCAACACCTCGGCCATCAACACGCCGGACCTGATTAACGAGGGCTCCTACCGCTTCGGCAGCCAGTGCATCGTGGTTGCGATCGACGCCAAGCGCGACCCGAAGCACCCCGGCCGCTGGGAGGTCTACACCCACGGCGGCCGCAACCCGGTCGGCCTGGATGCGGTGGAATGGGCGACCGAGGCCGTGCGCCGCGGCGCTGGCGAACTCCTGATCACGAGTATGGACACGGACGGCCACCAGAAGGGGTACGACATCGCGATGCTGCGCGCGATCAGCGACGCGGTCACCGTGCCGGTCATTGCCTCGGGTGGCGCAGGCGGCCCGGAGCACATGATCGAAGCGCTCACCGAGGGCCGGGCCGATGCCGTGCTCGCGGCCAGCATCTTCCACTTCGGCACCTATCGCATCAGCGAGGTCAAAGCCCAACTGGCGAAGGCCGGCCTGCCGATTCGCCCGGTCTAGCCTCGGCGACGAGCGATTCGAGCCCCTACGGGACGGTCAGCGTCGCCTTCATCTGCGGGTGCAGGTCGCACGTGATCCGGTAGGTGCCCGCTGCCGTGGGTGCCCACTCGAAAATGTCGTCGCGGCGCATATTGCCGCTTTCGTTCGTGCCGTTAATCGTGACCGTGTGAATCGCGGACTCGGCGTTGTGGAAGTAGATGGTCTGGCCAACTGCCGCCGTCAAAGTGTTCGGCAGGAACTTCAGCCCGTCCTGGTCGACGAAGGGAGCATCCGCGGGCACTGCTGACGGGCGCGGCCCAGGTTCGCCGCCGCCAGTTTCGCCGCCGCTGCAGCCGGCGAGCAGCCCAACCGCCGCGACCGCCGCCAATCCGATTCCGAGAATGCGTGGACGAACGTTCATATGCTGATTCCCCCGGGACGCTGTTTGCGAAGTCGATACGGCCATCTTCGCATCGCCGGGCGTGAGACGGCTCTCCCAAATGGGGGAGCGTGATGACATTCAATCTTCATATAGCTGCGCGCTATCGCGAAGCGCCGCCACGCCAAAACGGCCACCGGGTAGCAATCGGTGGCCGTTTTGAACACAGAGGGATACTCAATCGTTAGTTCGGCGGCGTGCCCAACGTGACTTCGGTCGTCGCCAACTGGCCGGCGCGGTAGTACTCCACCGCCACTTTGTCGCCGGGCTGCTGGAGGATCATCGCCACGGCAAGGTCGGATTCGTTGCGGATCTGGTGGGTGCCGATCTTGGTGATGACGTCCTGGCTTCGCAGCCCGCCGATGCCCGCCGGGCCGTTCGCCGAGACCGCAGAAGGTTCGCCCAGCCAGATGCCGCCGATGTCGGTGGGAACGCCCAACTCCTTCGCCTTCGCGGGCCGGAGCGCGGTGAAGCCCTGGATGCCGAAGAGGCCGCGGTCGACTTTCCCCTTCTCGTTCAGCTCCGTGTAGACCGCCTTCACCGTATCGACGCCGACGGCGAAGCCGATGCCAGGGGCGGTCGCCCCGGTCGTGCTCGTGGGGTCCGGGGCGATCGCCGTGTTCACGCCGATCACTTCGCCGAACATGTTCAGGAGCGGCCCGCCGCTGTTGCCGTGGTTGATGGCGGCGTCCGTCTGGATTGCGCCGAGGATGGTCGAGCTCTCTTCGATGCCGCGATTCTTGGCGCTCACGATGCCGCGCGTGACACTGAAAGAGGCGCCTTCGCCGCGCTTCAAGTCGAGCGCATAGCCGATGGCGACCACGTCCTGGCCGACCGAGACCTGCGCCAGGTCGCCGAGTTTCAGCGCCGCAAGGTCAGTCATATCGACGCTCAGGAGCGCCAGGTCTGACTTGGGGTCCGCGCCGACGAGCGTCGCGTTCACTTCCGTGCCGTCGCTCAAGGTGACGCGGATGGTCGGCGAGGGGCGCCCGTTGTTGCCCTCGATCACGTGGTTGTTGGTGATGATGTCGCCGTCCGAAGAGACGATGAACCCGGAGCCAACGCCGGTTGGCGTTTCGATGCGGACGATGCTCGCTTCGGTCAGCTTCACGAGGTCAGCGGTCGAAAGTTCGCCACTGGCCGTCTGCTGTGGCGCGGTTCCGCCGGTTGCCGGCGTGGTGGTCGGCGAGACGCGGATCTGTTCGACGGCCGGCGTCGAAGTCGGCCCGGGGGATTCGACACGAGAAGAGCAGGCGGCTCCACCGAGAAGCGCGAGGGCGGCAGCGCCTGCCATGAGGGTTCGAGAGACGGGAAGCATGTGCGTCCTCCGGGAGCGGTATCCACAGTGTTCGCGACGGGCTGGTAACTGGCCGTAAACAATCCGCGGCGCTTTACAGAAGTAAAGGATAAACGGTCGCAGCGGGAGGGTCCGAACGCCTTTAGCGAGTCCCCCTCGGTGCCCGGGTCGTTGACTGACAAGCTGAAGCTGCCCGCAGGACAGCACGCTCAGACCCCGACTGGCAAGGCGGGGTCGTCGTGACGAATCGAGCATCCTGCGCGCCAGAAACCTCTCGCGTTCAGGCCCGGAACAGGTGTTCGAAACCAACCACTATGCACGCATAGCTGCGGGTGTATTATCCACGCGAGAACACCATGACCTGGCAAAGAAATCCGCTTGACCCTCGCCCGCGTAACATTGACGCAATGCATGCAGAAATCGCCGTTGGACTCCACCCCGGGGAAGGGCTCGCCCTCGACACCCACGCCACGTGGACCGACGAAGCGCTCATGCTCGCGATCACGTCCCAGGACCGCCAGGCCTTCGCGACCATCTACGACCGCTATGCCGACCTCGTCTATTCGACCTCCCTCCGCATCCTCGCCGACACGCAACTCGCCGAGGACGTGACCCAGGACGTCTTCGTGAGGCTCTGGAACCGCCCCGAGACCTTCGTCGCCGAACGCGGCCGCTTCCTCTCCTGGCTGATGAGCGTCTCCCGCAATCGCGCCGTGGACCTGCTCCGGGCCCGGGGCCGGCGCCGCGCCCGCGAGGTCGAATCGCTTATCCCGACCGAAGAATACGCAGCCGTGGTCGCCACCGACGAAGATCCGGCCCACGCGGCACTCCTGCACGAGGAGCAGTGGCTGGTCCGCCGCGCGCTCCTGGTGCTGCCAGACGACCAGCGCCGCGCCCTCGAACTCGCCTATTTTGGCGGCCTCACGCAGCAAGAGATTGCAGCCACCCTGCATGAGCCCCTCGGCACCATCAAGACGCGCATCCGCCTCGGCATGATGAAACTCCGCCGGGCCCTCGAGAGCGAACGATAGGTGGGCGCGCAACGATGACTCCCCACATTACGCAAGAGCAGGCGGACGAATACGCCATCGGCTCCCTCGAACCAGAGATGGAACGGGTTGTCGCGCTGCACCTGGCCGAATGCCCGGCCTGCCGCGATGTCGCCCGAGATAGCGAACGGCTCGCCTCCCGCCTCGGCCTGAGCACGCAAATCACGCCGCCTGCCGCTCCCGCCCGCCTGAGACGCAAGGTTTTCACCTCTGCCGGCATCTCCCGGCCCTCGCTTCACCGGCGCGCCTACACCTATGGCCGGGCCCTCGCCGGGCTCGCGGCCGCGGTCGTCGCGCTCATGGCATTCACGGCCGTGCTCGGCCTGCGCGGCCAGGTGAACGACCTCGACGCCCAGAACGCCGCCTTCCAGCTCGAACTCGACGACTTCCG
>JBBSKE010000208.1:0-6744 GCA_038256595.1 Tepidiformales bacterium
GAAGCCGGGAATGTGCAGGGAGACGCCGTTCACCTTGTCGCCGAGCAGCTTGAGGACGGCCGGGAGGAGGGTGAGGGCGAGCAGCACGGCCATTGCGACGACGAGGATGGCGCCGACACCGAGGCTGCGGAAGATGCTGTTCGGGACGATGACGAGGCCGACCAGCGCCACCACAACAGTCATGCCGGAGAAGAGGACGGCGCGGCTGGCGGTGCTGCCGGCGCGGACGATCGCCTCATCGACGGAGAGGCCGTTGCGCCGCTCTTCGCGAACGCGCTGGACGATGATCAGGCTGTAGTCGATGCCGACGGCGAGGCCCATGGTGGTTACGAAGTTCACGAGGAAGATGCTGAGTTCGAACTGGCGCCCGAGGATGCTCGAAATGCCGAGCGCGACGAGGATGGCGAGAAGGCCGAGGAAAATCGGCACGCCGGCCGCGACAAGTGCGCCGAAGACGAGCACGAGGATGACGATGGCGACCGGCAGGCCGATGATCTCGGCGGTCTGGAGGTCCTTCTCGGCCTGCTCGGTGAAGCCGAAAGCAGCGCTGCCATCGCCGGAAGTGACGACAGTAAACCCGTTCTGGCCATCGAGTGCGGTCACGACGTCGATAACCGGTTCAATGTAATCCTGGGCCTCGATGCGGATGCCCTGGAGAGTAACCGGGATGATGGTCGTGCGGCGGTCGGCGGAGATCATCGTCTCGGCGCCGGTTTCGAAAGTGTTCGTGACCGATTTCACGCTCTCCGGGTGGGCCCGGAGTTCTTCGGTTACGCGCGCCACGAGGGCCTGGAATTCGGGGTCGTCCACGGTCTTATCGGCCGATTGGATGACGACTACTTCCTCACCGGGGACTTCGCCCTGGAGACGTTCCTTAATAAGGGTGTCGGCATCGTTGGATTCGCTTGCGACATAGTTACGGACGGACGTGGTGAGAACGTCGCCCATGCTGGAGGCGGCGACAACGGCGCCGACAATCAACACAAGCCATGTGGCGATGACGAACCAGGGCCGGCGAACGGCAAGGGCGGCGAGCCTATCGGGGGAGAGTGAAGCAAACATTCGGGTCCTCGGTGGGTGGAATCGCTCGACCAGTGAACGCCCGTTCAGTATGATGAATGCTCATTCACAGAGTCAACACCCAAATGGGGGAAAACGCGGGGATACGTTCGAAATTGCGATTTCATCCCGAAATGTCGAATTCCATTGACCCCGCCCCCGCCGCACCGGATGATTCGGAACATGGCTGAATGAACGTTTATTACGACCATGTAGCCAGCCAGCACCATCGCCTTCGATGGGGAGGAAGAATGACCCGCGTTACCACTGCTCATCTCGAAGCTCGCAAAGAGAGCATTCTCGAAGCGGCCCTGAAAGTGTTCGCGCGCCGCGGCATCCAGTACGCGACGATGGCCGAGATTGCAGAAGATGCTGGCATCTCCGCGGGGGCCATCTATCGCTACTTCCCGGGCAAAGACGCGCTCATCGAAGCCTGCTTCGAAGAGAATGTCGATGCGATGACGGCCGAGTGGCACCGCCAGGTCGAGACCAGCCCGGACCCGATGGACGCCCTCATGGAGATTGCCCGCGCTTCGTTCGCCCACATGGAAGAGGCGAGCGGGAACGACACGACCCGGGTGATGATCGAGCGGACCCTGGATGGTTCGCGAATTGGCGATGAGAGTTGGCGCAAGGAAGCGCTGGCCGAGCGCTCGGCAATTGTTGGCGGGCTGATGGAGCCGCTTGCCCGCGCGCAGGAGATGGGCCTGTTCCCGAAGGACCTGGACATCCACAACCTCGCCCAGGTGATGCTTTCCTGCTACTTCGGGTCGCGGATGGCGCGGCTGCTCGGCCCGGAGATCGATACCCGGGGACATCTCGAAGCATTTTGCGAGCTGCTGACGCGGGTGAGCGGCATCGAACGCGCGAAGGTTGCGGCAGCCGACTAGGGGTACCCACCAGGCGTTCAGAACGGAGAAGGCGGGAGAATTCGCAGCCGAAGCCTCCGCATGTAAGCGCGCGGCTTGTCGCGTCCGGTTCTCGCCGCCGAGCCCTTCGGCAGCCGGACAAGGCGGTTAGGGTTCCCATGTGGCGCGTGTTTTCTTGTTCCTCCCCGGGACATTCGCAGGCACCGAGCGCTGCTCACGTGTCCATCGCCGAATGGCGAACTGCTTCGCACTCGCTGGACAGTCGCATCTGTCCAGATTGTACTGATGCGACATTGGCCTGCCCGATTGTCGTTGAACGCTTGGCAAATAGTTTGCATAAGCCGAATAGCATCAATCGACGAGATCTATATACTGCTCAGAAATCGTACTGTAATTAGAACCACGTACGAACCGGAGGGAGATTCATGTCAGCTTATTGGGACCGATATTGGAGCCGGCGGCGCATGTTGGGCGCGGCGGGCATCGCAGCGACCGGCGCTGCAAGCATGGCGTTCGTCGGCTGCGGCGGCGACGATGAAGAAGACGGCGGCACAGGCGGCACAGGTGGCCTCGGCGCACTGGCGACCGCAACGCCCGCAGCCGTAGCCACAACTGGTGCGGCGGCCTCGCCGACGGCCGTTGACCCGTTCGCGGGTGCGGTGCGCGGTGGTACGTTGCGCATCAACATCACTGGCGACCCGCCAACGATTGACCCCTATGGCAACCTCAGCTTCATCACGAAGACGATGGCGTCGTATGTCTACAGCCGCCTGTTCAAGTACAAGACGGGCCCGGGCATCCTCCGTGCGGACGTTCGCCCCACGGGCGACATCGCCGAAAGCGCGAGCGCCTCTCCGGACGGCCTGAAGTGGACCGTGAAGCTCAAGCCGGGCATCAAGTTCCACAACGTCGCGCCGGTCAACGGCCGCGCAGTCAATGTCGATGACATCAAGTTCTCCTGGGGCCGGCTGGCCGACCCGAAGAACGCGGCCTCGGCGCAGGTGAAGTACATCGACAAGGTCGAATACCCCGACGCTTCGACGATCGTCTTCACCCTGAAGAGCCCGAACGCCGTTTTCCTCGACACGATGGCGGATTCGAACCTTCTCTGGATCATGCCGACGGAAGCCGAAGGCGGCTTCGACCCGGCCCAGACGATGATCGGCAGCGGCCCGTGGCTCTTCGATAGCTACACGCCGTCGGTCTCCTACAAGATGAAGCGCAACCCGGACTGGTACGACCCGCGCTTCCCGCTCATGGACAACTTCGAAGCGTCGATCATCCCGGAATACGCGACCTACCTCGCGCAGTTCCAGGCGGGCAACCTCGACCAGGTGGCACCGAACGCGAACGACCTTTCCGATGTCCAGAACGGCATCAAGGGCGTCCAGATTTCGAGCTACAAGAACCAGGGCGCGAACTGGCTCTGGTTCGACGGCAATGACCCGAATTCGCCATACAACAAGGACGAGCGCATTCGCCAGGCCTTCTCCATGGCCTGCGACCGCGATGCCCTGACGGACCTCGCCTACAACAATACGAAGCTCAAGGCAGCCGGCATCAAGACGGAAGACGCCTGGAACAACCTCATCCCGTCGGGCTGGGGCCGGTTCTGGCTCGACCCGCAGAGTGCGGCCGCTGGCGACAGCGGCAAGTTCTTCAAGTACGACCCGGCGGAGGCGAAGAAGCTCCTCTCGGCGGCTGGTTTCGGCGACAGCAACCCGCTCAAACTGACCTACCAGTACACCGCGAACCGCTACGGCAAGAACTTCAACGACTCGGCGGAGGCCACCCAGGGCTTCCTCCAGGCGATCGGCGTGCAGACGACGACGGACATCCAGGACTACTCCTCGAAGTACATCACGCAGACGTTCCTCGGCAACTTCAGCGGCGTCGCCTTCGGCCTCGAAACGGGCTTCGGCGAAGTCGGCAACTACCCGATCCGCCTCTTCACCGAGAACAGCAACAACCACGGCAAGGTGGCTGACCCGGTTCTCACGAAGTTCGCCGCGGACCAGCAGATCGAACAGGACGATGCCAAGCGCGTCGCCCTCTACCACGAGGCCCAGAAGTACCACGCGCAGAAGATGTACTACATCCCGCTGCAGGTAGGAGCGGGCCAGACGTGGGTCGCTCATCGGCCGGAAATCCGCAACGGCGGCGACTACTACACGCTCGCTTATGGCGCCGGCACCGAGACCTACCCGTACTACTGGAAGGCGAAGGCCTAGCCTTCACCAGTTCGGAACCAACACAGAACGGCCTGGGAGCAATCCCGGGCCGTTTGCTTTGCGACGAATGGCTCGCCGCCGCCGCTAACCAGCGGCGGCGGCGACCTCCATCGGCAGAGACTCATCGCGGCCCCATTCGGAGAGGGAATTATCGTAGACCGCGACGTTTTCGTGGCCGAGCAGGGCGAGCACGAAGGCGCCGCTCGTCGCCGCGATGCCGCCGCCGCAGTACGTGATGATTCGCCCGGCGGAGGTCGCGCCAGATGCTTCGAAGCGCGAGCGCAGCAGGTCCAGCGGGAGGTAGGCGCCGGTCTCGGGCTCGGTCAGGCCACGCGAGGAGACGTTGACGCTGCCGGCGATGTGGCCTGCGCGCCCGTAGGCGGTCGTGGTCCCGGCGTGCTGCTCTTCGGTGAGCGAATTGATGACGCAGCTCTGGCCGTCGGAGATCGCCGCGAGCACATCGTCCTTGGTCGCCCAGCGTTCCGGGCGCTCGGTCGCGACGAAGGTGGCAGGTTCGACGGCCGGGGTCTCCGTGCTTACCGGACGCCCCTCGGCTTGCCATTTCTTGAGGCCGCCATCAAGGACCGAGGCGTTGTCGTGGCCGAAAGCGCGCAGGAGCCACCACATCCGGGTCGCCCACATGGTGCCGGCGCCGTCGTAGCAGACGACGTGGGTGTCGTTGCTGATGCCCAGCGAACCGATGGCAGCGGCGAACTGCTCCGGGCTCGGCTTTGTGAACGGGAAGGGCGCGCTCGTATCCGAGAATTCGCGCACAAGGTCGGCGAAGAGGGCGCCGGGAATGTGGGCAGCTTCGTAGTCCGTGCGGCCGCTCTCCTGGGTGTAGCTGCGGCGGTCGGAGCCGGGCGCGGGAGCCCGAAGATAGACGGTCGAATCGAGCACGCGGAGATTTGCGTCCTCCAGGTGGGCGGCGAGCCATTCGCTAGAGACGAGGAACCCGGGTTCGGGCTGGGACATGATGAGGCTCCATTCGGGATCTGGTGTGGCGCGAATCTACAGGATCCGGGCGGGTCGTGCGCGCGCCCACACATGGGCTCGGTGCTGCGACCGGGTATTTTGCCGAATTCTGGAGAAATTTGCCCGCAGGCATTGTCAGAGAACGACCATTCACTTACTATCTCCGGCACTATGAAACGCATGTTCCGCCCCATTTCGAATGCAACCAAGCATTCCGGTTACGTACCGGGTGGGTGGGGCCTGCTGCACTGTTCGAAACGACGTTAGTTTCGAACCGCAATCCAGCGACTGAAAAGGCCCGTTCCCACCCCGGAACGGGCCTTTTTCGTTGCCGGCCAGTCTGGTGAAGGAGACCATTTCGCCATGCAGAACCCCTATGAAGGCGCGCTTATCCGCCTGCGCGCCCGGGAAGAGGATGACGAACCGCTGTTATACGCCTGGTTCAACGACCCGGAAGTGACGCAATACCTGACCCTGCGCTATCCGCTATCGCATGCGAAGGAGCGCCAGTTCATCGAGCGCAGTGCCGATATCGGATATTCGACGGCGACGTTTGCCGTGGTGCGCAAGGATACCGGCGAACTCATCGGCGGTGTGAGCCTCGAACAGGCCTCGCCGGAGAATCGCAGTGCGGTGCTCGGGATCACGATTGGTGACAAAGCCCACTGGGACGGCGGCTATGGAACGGATACGATGCGCACCGTCTCGAAGTTCGGCTTCGACATGATGAACCTGCACCGGATTGAGCTGGATGTGTACGCCGAAAATGCGCGCGCTATCCGCTGCTACGAAAAGGTCGGCTACCAGATGGAAGGGCGTCTCCGCGATGCCGTTTTCAAGTTTGGGAAATACCAGGACATTTTGCGAATGTCCGTGCTCGAAGGAGAACTGACGTGAAGTTGTTAGAGGAAGAATTATCCACCGAGGGCGGGCGCACCTGCCCTCCCGGCCGCCGCTTCGAGGGTGCGCTCATCCGCCTGCGCGCCCGCGAACCGGAGGACGAGCCGCTGTTTCACCGCTGGATGAACGACCCGGTGGTGACCGAACACCTGCCCAGCCGCTACCCGGTCTCGCACCTCTTCGAAACGGCGTTGCTGGAGGCGATGTCCTCGCCGGAGTACCGCTCGATGAGCCTCGCGATCGAGACGCGGGAAGATTCGCTGCTGATTGGCGCGGCCTCGTTGCGGCGGGTCGATGCCGAATCGCGCAGCGCAGAGCTCGGCATCATGATCGGCGACCGGGACTACTGGGATGGCGGCTACGGCACCGACACCATGAACGCGCTCTGCCGCTTCGGGTTCGAAATGATGAACCTGCGGCGCATCTGGCTGGAGGTCTATGCGCTGCACGAGCGGGCGGTCCACGTCTACGAAAAGGTCGGGTTCGAGCACGAGGCGCTGCTGCGGGACGCCGTCTTCAAGTTCGGCGAATGGCAGGACGTGCTCGTGATGGCGAAGGTGCGTGACGATCGGGACGTGTGACGTCCCGGCTACGCTCACCTCTAGACTCGGAGCGGCCGCCAACCGGACTCAGTTGGCGGCCGTGTCCGTGTCCGGGTCGGTCCACTCTGCGACGACCTGGTTGAGGCAGTTCACGATCAGGCCGCTGTC
>JBBSKE010000209.1:0-6721 GCA_038256595.1 Tepidiformales bacterium
CATCCGTCCCGCCGATTCGCCGATCCAGAAGCCCCCGCCAACAACGAGCAGCAACCCAATAATCGGCAACGCATATGTACTGCGCGCCGCCTTTATCTCGACCTTATCGTCCGAAATAACGGCCATCGCGCGATGTAGCAGCACTTCACGCCGCCCGTCCCGGCGCTGGCTGACCACGTGGCTGGGGAGTTCGAATTCGGCCATCCATTCCAGTGTAAGGATGCCGCGCGGGTATGGGTACTCAGAGAATTCGGCAGGCGCTTCGCGACGCCCGGCTGGCGAATGATTCGCGGCCATTCGTCGCTCTTCGATTCCATCTGCCACGCGCGCGCGCTACGCTGCGTGTATGAATCAGCCAAGACGCGTTGTAGTCACGGGAATGGGCGCCATCACCCCGGCGGGCCAATCGGTCGACGAATTCTGGGAGAACCTCGTTGCGGGGCGGAGCGGCATCGGCATGCTCACCCTCGCCGATACCTCGCAGTTCGCCTGCAAGGTCGCGGGCGAAGTCAAAGAGTGGGACCCCACGCGCTGGATCGAGCGCAAAGCGTCCCGGCGGATGGCGCGCTTCACCCAGTTCATGGTCGCGGCCGCCTCGCAGGCGCTCACCGACTCCGGCGTGAACCTCGACTCCCTTGACCGCGACCACTTCGGCGTGATCATCGGCAACGGCGGCGGCGGCTACCCGGACATCCAGGAAGCGGCAAAAACGCTCTTCGACAAGGGCGGCATGCGCATCGACCCGTTGTATATGCCCCGCAGCCTCGGCAACATGGCGGGCGCGCAGGTGGCGCTCCAGTTCGGCCTGCGCGGCTACAACGGCACGATCGTCACCGCCTGCGCTGCCGGCACCCAGGCGATCGGCGAGGCGATGCTCATGATTCGCTACGGCCGCTGCGATTATGTCCTGACCGGCGGATGCGAAGCGGGCATCAGCGAACTTGGGATTAGCGCATTCAGCGTCATGCGTGCCCTCACCGCGAACCCGGACCCACTGACCGCGAGCCGCCCATTCGATGGCAAACGCGACGGCTTCGCCCCCTGTGAAGGCGCTGGCGCACTCCTCCTCGAAGCCGAAGACGTGGCTCTCGCTCGTGGCGCGCGCATCTATGCGGAACTCGCGGGTTTCGGCTGCACGAACGACGCCTTCCACGTGGTTGCCCCGCCCGAAGATGGCGAAGGGGCAGCGCGGGCAATCGCCGAGGCGCTCGCCGATGCGAACCTCCAGCCGACCGATATCGACTACATCAACGCCCACGCCACGAGCACGCCGCTCGGTGACACCGCCGAGACGAACGCGATCAAGCGCGTGTTCGGCGAATACGCCTACAAGGTGCCCGTCAGTTCGACCAAAAGCATGATCGGCCACGGCCTCGGCGCGAGCGGTGGCATGGAGACGATCGCGGCGATTAAGACGATCCAGACCGGCTGGATCCACCCGACCGTGAACCAGGAAGTGCCGGACCCAACCTGTGACCTCGACTATGTGCCGAACGTGGCCCGCGAGAAGGTCGTGAACGCTGTCGTGAAGAACAGCTTCGGCTTCGGCGGACAGAACAGCTCGTTGGTGCTCCGGCGCTACGTCGAGTAGGCGCGCCGGCCAGAAATCGCTGGTTGTTCGTGCGACCGTAAGGTTTGCAGGCTGTATTCTCCGACTCGCGGGAATCCGTCCCGGTGGTTGCGCTGTGCGCGCGCCGCGAAACGGAAATCGCACACACCGGAACTGCTACATGAGCGTCCTGCTGGATGAAAACACCCGCCTGCTGGTGCAGGGTATCGGCACGGAAGGCGCGAACCACATGCGCCGTTCCATCGCGTATGGCACCAATGTGGTCGCCGCCATTCACCCCCGGCGGAAGGGTGAGCAGCAGGACGGTGTGCCAATCTACACCACCGTCGATGAAGCGGTCCGCACGACGGGCGCGAACGTCAGCATCATCTTCGTCCCGGCGCCCGGCGCGGCCGACGCGATTCTCGAAGCTGCCGCAGCCGAGATTCCGCTGATCGTCTGCATCACCGAAGGCATCCCGGTCCTCGACATGATCAAGGTCAAGAAGGCGCTCGAAGGCGGCAAGAGCCGCCTCATCGGCCCGAACTGCCCTGGCGTTATTACCCCGAGCACGAAGACCCGCGTCGGCATCATGCCCGGCGACGTGTTCCTGGATGGCAAAGTTGGCGTGGTCAGCCGCTCCGGCACCCTAGTCTACGAAGTGGTCGCCCAGCTGACCGCTCTCGGCATCGGCCAGAGCACCTGCATCGGCGTCGGCGGCGACCCGATCATCGGCACTCGCCAGGTCGAGGCCATCCGCCTCCTCAACGAAGACCCGGACACGAACGCGATCGTCATGGTTGGCGAAATCGGTGGCAGCGCTGAGCAGGAAGCGGCCGCCTACATCAAGGAGTTCGTGAAGAAGCCGGTGGCCGCCTTCATCGCGGGCGCCACTGCCCCCGAAGGCCGCCGCATGGGCCACGCCGGGGCCATCATCTCCGGCGAAGACGGCAAGGCCGAGAGCAAGAAAGCTGCCCTCCGCGCAGCCGGCGCCTACGTCAGCGACTCTCCCGCCGATATCGGCAAGACGATGCAGCAGGCGTTGAAGGACGCAGGATTGTTGTAGGGAGCTGCTAGCGGCTAGCTTCTAGCACAGCCAATAGTCGAAAAGGGATGCCCATGGCGGGCATCCCTTTTTTCTTCTCGTTCAAACGCAAAGACATGTAATAGGGAAATGGCATCCACCGTTACAGTGAAAAGTCAATAGTTAGTAGCGAATGACCAGAAACTAGAAGCTAGAAGCTAGCGGCTACTACGGGATGCTCGCGACAAAGTCCATCGCCACATATCCCAGTTCCTTGTAGTGGTCGTACTCCTCTTCGGTGACGCCGATGACTTCGCGGTAGACGTAGTCGTTGTGCTGGCCGAGGGCGACCGGGGGATTGCGGACGGTGATGGGTGTCTCGGGGAAGTGGAAGAATGGTGTCGTGAAGCGGTACGGCCCGATGCCGTCGAAAAGTGTCTGGGACTGGTAGCTGCCGCGATCGATGACCTGCGGGTCGTCGTGGGCGCGCGAGGCTTCGACGACGGGCGCAGCGGTCACTCCGGCGGCCTGGAGGCGGTGGAAGAGGTCATAGTCTTCGAACCCGGCCGTCCAGAGGGAGATGCGCTGGTCGAGTTCGTCGTGGCAGGCGAGGCGGCCGGCGTTCGTGGCGAGCGCTGGGTCGTTGGCCCAGGCAGGGTCGCCCATTTCGTGGACGAGAGCCTTCCACTCGTCGTCCGTGGAGACGGTGATCGCGATCCAGTGGTCTTCCGCTGCTTCGGCGCTGCCACCGATGGTGGGATAGACGCCCCAGGGTGCGAAGTCAAAGACGCTGCGGTTGCCGCGCCGCTCCTGGACGCGCCCATTGATCGAGTAGTCCATGAACGCGTGGGACATCATTGCGGAGGCGTTTTCGGCCTGCGCGAGTTCGATTTTCTGGCCGCGACCGGTGCGGTCGCGGTGGCGGATGGCCATCATCGCGGCGAGGGCGGTCTGAGTGCCGGCCACGTAGTCGCCGGAAAAGATCGCCGTGTTGTTCGAAGGGTCGAGGTCCGGGTAGCCGCGCAGGAGCGTGTGCCCCATGACGCTTTCGAGGTGGACGCCGAGGGCTCGCGCCTGGGCATACTCGCCGGCCGAACCGTAGGCCGGGATGCGCATCATCACGATGTCCGGCTTGCGCTCCTTGAGCCACTCGTAGGTGATGCCGAGCTTCTCCATCGTCTCCGTGGCGTTGTTCTCGATGACGACGTCGGCGGTCGCCACGAGCCGCCCGAAGAGCTCCAGGCCTTCCTTCGTGCGCAGGTCCATGGTCACGCTTTTCTTGTTGCGATAGAGCGAGACAAAGGTCGGATTGTAGTTCCAGGCACGCGGCCCTGGCTCATTGTTGGGGTAGCCGCCAGCCGCCGGGGCGAGCCGGCCCAGCAGCTCCTTCGATGGCCGGGCGATGCTGCCGCGGGTCATCGGCTGCATCAGGAACGGGTTCTCGACCTTGATGACTTCGGCGCCGAGGTCTGCGAGCAGCATCGTCGAGAACGGCCCCGCCCAGACCACGCAGAGGTCGATGACGCGCATCCCTTCGAGCGGCAGACGCACGGTAGCGGCCGAATCTCGCTGCCGGGGAGCCTTCACTGACCCGGCCACTTCGGCAAGGACCTCCGCATTGTGCTGGCCGAGCAGTGGCGCGGGCCGTCGCAGCTCCCAGGGACAGTCCGGCATCGCCAGCGGGCGGCCGGGGGTCTCGACTTCGCCCAGCTCCGGGTGGGAGATGCGCTCCCAGAATCCGCGGCTGCGAAAGTGCTCGTCCGCGCTCAATTCGTCGATGCTGAAGAGCGGCCCGCAGAGGACGCGCGCCTCCCGCGCCTTCGCCCAGACCTCGCGCTTGGTGTGTTCGTAAAGCCAGCCGTAGAAGAGCGCGTCGAACTCGTCCTTCAGGTCCGGGTTCATCATTGCGCCGGGCTGGCGCCACTTCGGGTCGGCGGCCCACTCAGGGTCGCCCAGCATCGCCTGGAAGCGGTCCCAGCGCGTGCCCGCGCCGGTGAACTCCACATAGCCGTCCGCACACGGGTAGACGCCGCTGAGAATCGGCCTGGTGCCCATTGGCGGCCGCGTCGTGCGGCGTTTCGAGAATTCGTAGACGATCGGACCGACGTGCCGCCGGTCTGCGCCGCCGAAATGGCTGTCAGAGATGGCGAAATCGACATGCTGGCCGATTGCCTGTTCCTGCGAGGCTCTGATCGCCGCGTAGATCGCGCAGGCCGCCGCCGAGCCGGATTCGACCAGCGCCGCCGTACCGTACATCGTCACGGGGGCACGTTCGCGGATGCCCATCGTGTACATCTCGCCAGCGTAGGCGTACATCGTGAGTTCGTTCGCCGTGTAGTTGCGATAGGGGCCGGTCTGGCCGAAGTTCGTGATCGAGATCAGCGGCAGATCCGGGCGGCGGGCGTGGATGACCTCCCAGCCGATGCCGAGCGAGTCCAGCGTGCCCGGCTGGAAGCCTTCGACCACGGCATCGACCGTATCGACCAGCGAAAGGAAGGCGACGCGGCCCTCCGGCGTCTTCAGGTCGAGCACGACCGACCGTTTGTTCGTGTTGAAGTAGAAGAAGGTGCCGCTTTTTTCGCGGTGCGGCACGTCGCCAGGGAAGGGACCGAGGTCGCGCGCGATGTCGCCCCGCGGCGATTCGATCTTGATCACCTCGGCGCCGAAGTCGGCGAGGAGCTTCGTGGCATATGGACCGGCGATGTACTCGGTCAGGTCGAGGATGCGGAGGTCAGCAAGAGGTCCGGCCATCGAATGCTCCTATTGGTGGTAGCAGAGTGGCCCGCGTGAATGGCAACGAGGCGGGATGGGTCATTCTGGCCGGGGAACCCCTCCGCTGCAACCTGAAGCTCGCTCGAAACATGTCGTTATGTGCGAATCACTCTGCGCGAGGCGTTGGGCCACATTGTGCACACCAGGATGCGCCACCGAGAGAAACGAAACGGCCCGGTAGTCGAAACCACCGGGCCGCTGGTGTTAGGGACGAAGCGTCCGATTCGGATTAGAGGCGGGCGGGGACTTCCGCCGGGATGGCCGCACCGAAGGTGGGCTTCATCTGGGCGAAGAGTGCGTCCGTGGTCCACATTTCGTTGCCCTGGAGCACGACCTGGGAGGCGATCTGCGAGTAGAGGGTCACGCGGTAGCCGCTGATGCCGAAGCAGCGGCCGTTGATCCAGCCACCCTCATCGCTGGCGAGGTAGACGAGCGGCACGGCGACGTTCGCCGGGTCGCGGTCGGTGCCCTTAACGGCGTCCGGATCGTCGCGCACGCCGCTGGGGCGGCGCTCACCCGGTACGGTGGCGGTCATGCGGGTGGCAGCGCCAGGCCCGATGCTGTTGGCGGTCACGCCGTACTTGCCGAGGGCGCGAGCGCAGCTGAGGGTAAAGCCCCAGATGCCCATCTTCGCAGCGGCGTAGTTCGGCTGGCCGGGAGCCCCGAAGAGGCCGGAGCCGGACGTGAAGTTGATCAGGCGGCCGCCTTCCTTCTGCTGGCGCCAGGCGATCGAAGCGAAACGCGTCGTCGCGAAGGTGCCGCGCATGTGGACGCGAACGACCGAGTCCCATTCCTCGCCCGTCATGTTGAAGACCATGCGGTCGCGGAGGTTGCCGGCAACATTGACGAGAATGTCGAGCTTGCCGAATTCGTTGAGGGCGGTGCGGACGAGGTCTTCGGCCTGGTCCATATCAGCGACGTCGGCGCCGTTGGCGACGGCTTCGCCGCCAGCAGCCTTGATATCGTTGACCGTCTGCTGCGCCGGCGAGTCGTCTTTGCCTTCGCCATCGACCGAAGAGCCGAGGTCGTTGACGACGACTTTCGCGCCTTCGCGGGCGAAAAGAAGCGCTACTTCACGGCCGATGCCGCGCCCTGCGCCAGTAACAATTGCAGTTTTGCCTTCCAGCGTGCCTGCCATAAATGAGCCTCCTGAGCGGTGTTTTGCGGGCGCAATCCTACGGCATATTTGCCCAACGAGAACCTGATTTCGGGACGTGAAGGGATTGTTTTCGTTAGCGCGAAGCGAATGGCCCGAGTTTTGAGTTCAGAAACGGACGACGGAGAACTCCTCGGCACCCGGCCCGGTTGTCAGTTCCGGCGAACGCTGACTTCGACTACCGCGCCTTCAGGGGTGCTCCCGCGCCGAGGTGCGAGCC
>JBBSKE010000210.1:0-6695 GCA_038256595.1 Tepidiformales bacterium
CAGACAGGCTCGAGCCGCACATCAAGGCTTACGCATACCTCGACCGCGAGGGCTGGCTGGCCGAAGCCACAGTTCTCGATGCCGAAGCGAAGGCCGGCAAGCTGCGTGGCCCGCTGCATGGCATCCCGATCGGCATTAAGGACCAGTTCTTCGTGAAGGGCGTGCCGAGCACGATCGGCATCTCCTGGGGAACCGAAGAGGTCCCGACCGAGGACGCGACCCTCGTTGCCCGGCTGCGCGAGGCTGGCGCGATCATCACCGGCACGACCTATATGCCGGACCGCCACGGCCAGCCGCCGACCTGCAACCCCTGGAACCTCGCGCACACGCCGGGTGGTTCGAGTTCCGGTTCCTCTGCTGCCGTCGGTGCGCGCATGATCCCGGCGGCCATCGGCGAATCGACCGGCGGCTCGGGCATCCGGCCACCATCGTTCTGCGGGATCGCGGCGATGAAGCCGACCTTCGGCCGAATCAGCGGCAAGGGCATGTACGTCATCAGCTGGTCGCTGGACCACCCGACGGTCATCGGCCAGTCGATGGCCGACATCGCGCTTATCTACAACGCGATCGCCGGCCCCGACCCGCTCGACGAGACCGGACGCCTGGAGCCGCTCGAACCGATTGCCGCGACCGTCCCCGCGACCCCTCCGCGCATCGGCTACATTCGCAACTTCTTCCCGGACCTCTGCCTGCCGGTCATGAACGACCAGATGGAGGCGGCGGTCACGAAGCTCAAGGCCGCCGGCGCCGAGGTTGTCGATGTCTACCTCCCAGATGGCTGGGATGCGGTCTGGCCCGTCTTCAAGCTTGTCGCCTCGCCCGAGCGCGTGACCTACCACGCGAAGCACACCGGCGACCTGCTCAGCAAGAGCGTCGAAGTTGCGCCGGATTCGGACACGCTGATCCCCGCGACCTACTACCTCCAGACCCAGCGCGTCCGCCGCTGGCTGAAGGATGGCGCGAACAAGACCTTCGGTGATTTCGACGTCCTCCTCACTCCCGCCGCAGTCGAAGAGCCGCCGCTCGGCCACGGCAACGGCGACAACCGCATGAACAGCCCCTGGGCGGTCGTCGAAATGCCCTCCCTGACGTTCAACATCGGTCTTTCGCCGAACGGCCTGCCGATGGGCGCGCAGCTCTCCGCTCCCCAGCTCCAGGAAGACACGCTGATCAAAGCGGGCGCCTGGTGCGAAAGCGTCATGGGCCGCCTCGGCACCCCGGACGTCAAGCTCCCGGAGGGCGAATGACCATCAGCGCTGACCTCGGGAGCGCAGCGGACCAGTCCCGCGTTTCCCGCGTCCATCGCCCCTGCCTGGTTCAGCCCGCGGCCATGCCGTACAGCCAAACTCAAGGAGTGTCCCTGTGTCCGTAGCGACGAAAGCACCAACCGTGCTCTACAACATCACCGTCACCGACGCCGCCGCGATGATCGCATCGGGCGAGCTTTCGGTGCTCGAATACAACACCGCCTTCATCGAACGCACCGACAAGCTCGAACCGCACATCAAGGCCTACGCCTACCTCGACCGCGAGGGCTGGCTGGCCGAGGCGAAGGCGCTCGATGCAGAGGCGAAGGCCGGTAAGCTGCGCGGTCCCCTGCACGGCATCCCGGTGGCCATCAAGGACCAGTTCTTCGTGAAGGGCATGCCCAACACGATCGGCCTCTCCTGGGGCACGGATGTCCTCCCAACTGAGGATGCGACCCTCGTCGCCCGCCTGCGCGAAGCCGGGGCGATTATCACCGGCACGACCTACATGCCGGACCGCTTCGGCGATACGCCCGCCTGCAACCCCTGGAACCTCGCCCACACGCCCGGCGGCTCGAGTTCCGGCTCCTCGGCGGCCGTCGGCGCGCGCATGATCCCGGTAGCAATCGGCGAATCGACCGGCGGCTCCGGGATTCGCCCGCCGTCCGTCTGTGGCGTCGCGGCGATGAAGCCGACGTTTGGCCGAATCAGCGGGAAGGGCATGTACGTCATCAGCTGGTCGCTCGACCACCCGACCGTTATCGCGCAGACGATGGCCGACATCGCGGCCGTCTACAACTGCATCGCCGGCCCGGACCCGCTCGACGAAACCGGCCGCCTCGAGCCGCTTGAGCACGTCTCCGCAACGGTCCCGATGACGCCGCCGCGCATCGGCTACATCCGCAACTATTTTCTTGCGAAGTGCCAGCCCGTGATGCTCGCGCAGATGGACGCCGCCGTCGAGAAGCTGAAGGCTGCCGGCGCCGACATCGTCGATGTGGACCTCCCGGACGGCTGGGACGCGGTCTGGCCAACCTGGAAGATCGTCTGCGCCGCCGAGCGCGTCACTTACCACGCGAAGCACACTGGCGAACTCCTCGCCAGGGAGATCGCGGTCAAGCCGGATGTCGACATGTTCTTCCCGGCGACCTACTACCTGCAGGCTCAGCGCATCCGCCGCTGGCTCAAGGAAGGCGCAATGAGCATGTTCGACAACGTCGACTTTCTGCTCACGCCGGCCGCCATCGAAGAGCCGCCACTCGGCCACGGCGGTGGCGACAACTCCATGAACAGCCCCTGGGCGACCGTCGAAATGCCGTCACTCACGTTCAACATCGGCCTCTCGCCGAATGCCCTGCCGATGGGTGCGCAGCTAGCCGCCGCGCCGCTCATGGAAGACGCGCTGCTCAAGGCCGGCGCCTGGTGCGAAAGCGTCATGGGCCGCCTCGGTACCCCCAACGTCCAGATCCCGGAGGAAGCCACCGTATGACCACGACCATCGACAAACCAGGAACCACTGACCTTGCCATGCTTGGCGCCGCCGCCATAGCCGACGGCGTCGTCGCGGGCGAACTCACGCCATCCGAAGTCGTCAACGCCTTCGTCGAGCGGATCAGGGCTTACGACTCTTCGATCGAAGCGTTTAGCTACTTCGACCGCGAGACCGTCGCCATCGAAGCCGAAGCGATGACCGACGAGGCGAAAGAAGGCAAGTTCCGCGGCCCGCTGCACGGCGTCCCCTTCGCAGTGAAAGAGCAGTTCACGGTCGAAGGCGTCGCAACTCGCGGCGACTATAAGGACCCGGAGTCGCCGATCGCCGGCTACGACGCAACCGTTGTCGCGCGGCTCAAGGCGGCCGGCGCGCTCATGCTCGGCAAGACCTACATGACCGGCCCCTCCGGCACACCGCCAACCAAGAACCCCTGGAACCTCGAATACTCCCCGGGCGGCTCGAGTTCGGGCTCGGGTGCTTCCGTTGGCGCCCGCATGGCCCCGTTCTCGCTCAGCGAGCAGACCGCTGGCTCCGGGATTCGCCCCGCAGCCTACTGCGGCGTCAGCGCCCTGAAGCCGACGTACGGCCGCAATAGCCGCTACGGCATGTTCCAGATGGCCTATTCCCACGACCACCCGTGCATCATCGCCACCTCCATGCGCGATATCGCCCGGATCTTCGCGGTCACCGCTGGGTTCGACCCGAAGGACCCGAGTTCGGTCCAGGGTCACGAGCCTGGGGAGGTGGAGTTCCTCACCCGGCCGCCGCGCATCGGTGTCGTTCGCAACTTCTTCCCGGAGTTGACCCAGCCCGTGATGAACGACGCGATCGCCACCGCCGCCTCGAAGCTGGCCCTCGCAGGCGCCGATGTGGTCGATTTCTACCTGCCGGATGTCTTCGAGCAGGTCTGGCCGAACTGGTCGGTCGTTGGCGGTGTCGAAGGCAGCGTGATCAACCTCAAGACGCAGGAACGGCGCGACGCTCGCGGCCTCCCGCCCCCGGTGAAGATGACTGGCACGCCCGCCTCTCGCTGGGCCGTGCTCGATCGGCGCGCCACCGTCCTCCTCCCGGCGACCTACTACCTCCAGGCCCAGCGCATCCGCCGCTGGCTCCGGGACATGGTCAACGAGTCGATGCTGCCGTTCGACGCGATCCTTATGGCCACCGCCCCCGGACCGGCCCCGAAGGATCTCGCCAGCTCCGGCGACTGGTCGCTCCTGACCCCGTGGAGCCACCTCGGCAACCCCGCGATCAGCATCCCCGGCGGACTCTCGCCGGAAGGCATGCCGCTCGGCCTCCAGCTCGTCAGCCCGACGATGACCGACGAGAAGCTCCTGGCCGTCGGGGCCTGGTGTGAAGACGTGCTCGGGCTCCTGCCCGCGCCCATGCTCGCCTGAGCGAAGGAGGAACCCGCATGTCCAGCGCGACCCTGGCAATGCCAGATCTCTTCACCATGGGCGCCAGCGAGATGGCGGAGGCGATTCGCAAGGGCGAAATCACGCCGCTCGAAATCGTCACGGCCCTGCTCGAACGCATCTCCGCACACGACGGCAAGATTCGCGCCTTCAGCCACCTCGAACGCGAGACGGTCCTCATCGAGGCCGAAGCGCTGACCGAAGAGGCGAAGGCGGGCAAGTTCCGTGGTCCCTTCCACGGCGTGCCCTTCGGCGCGAAAGAGCAGTTCGCGGTCAAGGACGTTCCCTCCCTCGGCGACTGGTCGGACCCGAAGCCCGACATCTCGACCTACGATGCAACCGTCGTCGAGAAGCTGCGCGAAGCCGGTGCCCTGCTCATGGGCAAGCTCTTCATGGTCGGGCCGGCCGGCACGCCGCCGAGCCGTAACCCCTGGAACATCGCCCACACGCCCGGCGGTTCGTCCTCCGGCTCCGGGGCGGCGGTTGGCGCCCGCTTCCTTCCGTTCGCACTGAGCGAGCAGACCGGCGGCTCCGGCATTCGCCCGGCAGCCTATTGCGGGATTAGCGGTCTCAAGCCTACGTATGGCCGTAACAGCCGCTATGGCATGTTCCCGATGGTCTACTCCCAGGACCACGCCTGCATCATCGCCACCACCATCGAAGAGGTCGAGAACGTCTTCGCCGTTACCGCCGGCTACGATCCGAAGGACATCTCGACGGTCGCGGATGGCGAGTTCAAGGGCTCGATGCGGCTCTCCGCGCCACCGAAAATCGGCGTCGTCCGCAACTTCTTCCCCGAACTGACGGACCCGGAAATGAACGCGGCGATCGACATCGCTGCCGGGAAACTCGCGGCAGCGGGCGCCGAAGTCGTCGATTTCTACCTTCCGGCCGAATTCGAGACCGTCTGGGCGAACGCGGCGATGGTCAGCCTCGTCGAAGGCGGCGTCATCAACGCGAAGGACGAAGAGCAGCGCAAGGCGAAGGGCCTCGCTCCGCGTTCGAGCTACCCTCCGGCAGTCGAGACGCGCGCGAAGTTCGGCATGTTCCCGAAGTCGTTCGCGCCGTTCATCCCGGCGACCTACTACCTGCAGGCCCAGCGCTACCGCCGCTACCTGCGAGACACGACGAACGCCTCCATGGCCGGCTTCGACGCGATCCTCATGGCGACCGCCCCCGGTGAGGCCCCGGCCAACCCGCTGATCTCCGGCGACGCCAGCCTGCTGACCCCCTGGAGCCACCTCGGCAACCCGGCGATCAGCATCCCGGCGCCGACGCTCAGTGCGAATGGCATGCCGCTTGGCCTCCAGTTCGTCAGCGCAACGATGACGGACGAAGCCCTCCTCGGCGTTGGCGCCTGGTGCCAGGACGTCCTTGGCATCCTCGATATCCCGGCCCTCCCCTAATTCACGGCAGGGTGGGTCCTGCGCTTGTACCCACCAGGGTCCGGTCTGCTTCGGCCGGCCGGACCCTGGCCCTGTTTTCCATTTCCCAGCGCTCGCTCAAAACCGTATCCCCCAGGAGCACTCGAATGTCGACCGCAACCATCGCCCGTACCGCTATCCCACTCATGGGGGCGAGTGAAATGGCCGCGGCCATTCGCAGTGGCGAACTGACGCCACTGGAGATCGTCGAGGCGCTGCTCGAACGGACCGCCGCGCACGACGGAAAGATTCGCGCCTACAGCCACCTCGACCGCGAGACCGTCCTCATCGAAGCCGAAGCGCTCACCCGGGAGGCGAAGGGCGGCAAGTTCCGCGGCCCCTTCCATGGCGTACCCTTTGCCGTCAAAGAGCAATTCCTCGTAGAGGGCGTCCCGACGCTCGGCGATTTCGCGGATACGAATCCGGCCATTTCGAGCTTCGACGCGACGGTCATTACCCGGCTCAAGGAAGCGGGAGCGCTGCTCATGGGCAAGCTCTTCATGGTGGGGCCATCGGGCACGCCGCCGAGCCGCAACCCCTGGAACATCGAGCACACGCCGGGCGGGTCATCGTCGGGCTCGGGCGCTGCGGTTGGCGCGCGCTTCCTGCCTTTTGCCCTCGCCGAACAGACTGGCGGCTCCGGCCTTCGCCCCGCTGCCTACTGCGGCGTCAGCGCACTCAAGCCCACCTACGGCCGCAACAGCCGCCACGGCATGTTCCAGATGGTCTACTCGCAGGACCACGCCTGCATCATCGCCACGACCATCCGCGAGGTCGCGAACGTCTTCGCGCTGACCGCCGGCTTCGACCCTGCCGACCCATCCTCGCGGCCGGATGGCGCCTACCGTGGCGATGTCACGCTCTCGAAGCCGCCCCGAATCGGCGTGGTCCGCAACTTCTTCCCGGAGATGACGGACCCGGAGATGAACGCTGCAATCGACATCTCGGCCCAGAAACTCGCCGAGGCTGGCGCCGAAGTTGTCGATTTCGTGTTGCCAGCCCAGTACAAGCACACGTGGGCGAACGCCGCCATCGTGCAGTGCGTCGAGGGTGGCGTGATCACGATGAAGGAAGAGTCCCAGCGCGCGGCGAAGGGTCTCAAACCCCGCTCGAGCTA
>JBBSKE010000211.1:0-6653 GCA_038256595.1 Tepidiformales bacterium
TCCAGGAGCAGCAGGCGGAGATCGAGGCGCTCGAACAGCGCGTCGGCCAGCCGGGAGCGCCCGCTGTCGTCCAGCCCCTGCAGTCCGCGGACGGAGGCTCCCGGGCCGGCGATTGGGCGATGCCCGCCGCCGTCGCGTTGCTCGGAGCAGGCTTCCTGGCGATGGCCTGGCAGTTGTCGCGCCGGCCAACGTTGAGGTAGCTCTTTGTCGCCCCTCCGAGTTGTGACCCGCACCTAAAAAAGTGGCGTGGAACGAACCTCTTTCCGAACGGGCGCAGAATCGACCAGCTCCGGGGCCTGTTTTACCGCCAGTCGCCATCCAGGCACCGCATGCCAGCCAAAAAAGGCCATCGCCTCCCTCGCTGGCATGCGCGGGCCCATTTTGACCAGCGATTCCCTGGCTAGACGGCGCCGAGGAGGAAGGCGACTGCCGCCGCCTGTGCCCATGTGCGGTTTTCCGCCTGGTCGAAGATGATCGAGTTCGCGCTTTCCATGGCCTCGTCGGTGATCTCTTCGCCACGGTGCGCCGGGAGGTCGTGCATGACGAGTGCCCCGGGAGCGCCCTTCGCGACGAGGTCCATGTTCAGCTGATAGCCGCTGAAGGCGATACGCCGAGTCTCCGCTTCACGCTCCTGGCCCATCGAGGTCCAGACGTCGGTGTAGATGGCCTCGGCGCCAACAGATGCCTCGGCCGGGTCGTTCACCAGCGTTACCTTCGCCCCGGTCTGTTCGGCGCGAGCGCTCGCTTCAGAGATGATCTCCTCCGGCAGGCCGTAACCCTTTGGCGAAGCGATGCGCACGTCCATCCCGAGCGAGGCCGCGGTCACGAGCAGGCTCGCGGCGACGTTGTTGCCGTCGCCGATGTAGGCGACTGAGCGGCCGCTGAGGTCGCCCCACTTCTCTTTGAGCGTGAGGAAGTCGGCGAGCGCCTGGCAGGGGTGCTCCTCGTTCGTGAGCGCGTTAATCACCGGGATGTCCGAATGGCGCGCGTACTCTTCGACGATGACCTGGCCATAGGTGCGAACGGCGACGATATCGACGTACCGGGCCATGACCCGGGAGACGTCCTTAATCGCCTCCCGTTCGCCAAGGCCAACTTCCTGGGGCGCGAGGTAGATGGTCTCGCCGCCGAGGTGGCGCATTGCCACCTGGAAGCTCACCCGCGTACGCAGCGACGGCTTTTCGAAAAGCAGCGCCAGTTGACGGCCTTCCAGCAGACGCTCCGGGCGGCGCTTGAGCCGCAGGGCGACATCGAGGAGATGGGAGATCTCCTGGGGCGAAAGGTCGGCGGATGAGAGCAGGTGTCGAGTTGACATACACGTCGAGTATATCAGCCGCTGCCGTTAACTCTCGCTTGTGTAACAAACGCCGATTCCTGGGGTTTTCGCCATGAACTTGCCTCGGAATTTCCCTCGCCCGAGGTTAACTTTGCATCGAACCTTGCCGTTTATTGAATACAGGAGTTCGATACATGCTTGCGCAGGACGAAGAAGGCCGGCGAATCCGGAGACTCGTAGCCGAAGGGAAAATGTTCCGGAAAATGAGTTGCGAACGCTGCGGCGGTCGATTCCATTTCACCGAAAGCCCGCGCGCCTCGAGAGTCCCGGCGTGTCCTTCGTGTGGCAGTTTTGCGGCCCGGGAGCAGGCGGCATAGCGCATACGGCGAAACCTTTGCTAGGATCAGTGAGTTCGCAGGGGTGTAGCTCAGCTGGTAGAGCAGTGGCCTCCAAATCCACCGGTCGCGGGTTCGAATCCTGCCGCCCCTGCCAATAGAAAGTCATTCTGGGAATGCCTCCCACCGCGCAGCCCTCACGGCTTGCCGTAGCGCGGAATATCGGGCAGCATTCACGGTTACGTGCCCAGGTGGTGGAACGGCAGACACGCTGTCTTGAGGGGGCAGTGTCCTTTTGGGCGTGTGAGTTCAAATCTCACCCTGGGCACCATTTCTTTTCTATCGTTTGTTCGCGATTGGTCTTCCTCTGCGGGGCGCCATGGCCAAGTGGTAAGGCAGAGCTCTGCAAAAGCTCGACCGCCGGTTCGAATCCGACTGGCGCCTCCAATTTCCCCTCTTTGTTCCTCTTGTTGATTGTCTAAATCTCCGTGCAACCCGGACTCGGACCGCTGCGCAATCCGGCAGCCGGAGGCACTCGATGCCCGTCGAGCTCCCCGGGGCGTGTCGCCGAATTCGCTCCGTCGTGAAGGGGACGTCGGTTTCAGTCCTTCGTGCGCTGATCGGCCGAACCCCCTATCGCCTCCCACCCGGCAAGTTCCAGGAACTCGGATAGCGACACCGACGGCTCAAGTTCCGCGATTGCGGCGAGGAGTTCTTCGGACAGTTCCAACTCAATTTCACAAGTCATCGCGAAGATTATCGCAGCGGAGTCAAGGGTCAGCGCCACTCGTCCGGGTAGTCGTGCGCGAAGCTGAGCCGCGTGCCCGAGAACTCGAGGGTCGACCCGATCACCTCGCGCCACACCTCGATGATCGAAGGCAGGCCGCGCAGATTCACGCCCGCCGCCCGGATCTCGCCGGGGAGGTCCGTGATCTCGACCAGCGCAACCGGCTCCACGGCCTCGCGGCTCACCCAGTGCCCGGCGATCGCATCGAGCAGGACGAAGGACGAATCCGGCAGTGTGTATCGCCAGAGCGACGCCGATTGCAGCGCCGCCAGCCAGCCATCCTCGAGCACCATGTCGATTCGGCTCGAATCACCACCGAAAAAGCGCGCGATGTCCTCCCGGGTCGTCGCCGGGCCAGCCCAGAAGCAGGCGCGCGGGCAGTCCCGCGGGACGCAGTAGGACCAGGCGTGCGCCGCATCGACCGCCCAGACAAGCGCCTCTTCCAGCCGCGACGGCCGCGGTTCGAAGCGGCGAATCGTTGCGTCGTGCGAAAAGTGGTAGAGCGTTGGCATCATTGGCTCCCGACGCATTATGGTCGCGCGTTCGCCGCAAATGATGAACCCGTCGCGGCGGTTCGGCCGCCAACCTCGTTAGTCTCCAGACGAGGTTCAAATTCGATGCGCATCCGACCTGCCACGAGGCCCCTCTGCCTTTCGCTCTCAGGCGATCCGAACCCCGTTCGCCCGATCTGACACTTAGAACAACCCTCGCGTATGATTTGGCCGCACAAGGGGCCACGCTCCTATCCGTGCAATCGAAACTGAGGCATTCCATGTCATTCGAGTCCATCCTCGCGGCGGCGCGAGCCGAAGGCCGCACTCTGCTCAACGAAGTCGAAGCCAAAGACGCCCTCCGCGAAGCCGGCGTCTCCGTCACAAACACCACCCTCGCCACCAGCAGCCAGGACGCGCAGTCCCAGGCCGAGGCCGCCGGCTTCCCGGTCGTCCTCAAGGTGGTCTCCCCCGACATCGCTCACAAGAGCGACGCGGGCGGCGTGAAACTGAACCTCCACAACCGCGATGACGTCGCCGTCGCCTACGAGGCGATTCTCGCGAGCTGCAAGCAGCACGTCCCCGGCGCGAACATCGTCGGCGTCGCGGTCCAGCACATGGCCCCCGCCGGCACCGAGGTCATCGTCGGCATGACGACCGACCCGCAGTTTGGCCCGGTTATGATGTTCGGCCTTGGCGGCATCATGGTCGAAGTGCTGAAGGACGTCTCCTTCCGCCTCGTCCCGCTCGAAGATAAAGACGCCGACCAGATGATCAGCGAAATCAAGGGCAAGCCGATTCTCGATGGCGTGCGCGGCCAGCCGCCCGCCGATATCGCCGCCCTGAAGCAGACCATCCTCAAGGTCTCGGAGTTCGTCCAGGCCCACCCGGAAGTGCAGGAGCTGGACCTCAACCCCATCTTCGCCTACCCGGACGGGGCGATTGCCGTCGACGCCCGCATCGTCATCGCCGCGAGCTAAGCACCGCGCGAACCATTCCGCTCGTGTGCCCCGCGGACTTCGCGGCGGCACGTTCAAGGAGAAATGACATGGCAGTTCCCGGGCACCGGCTGGATCGAATGTTCAACCCCAAGACCGTGGTCGTCATCGGCGACAAGGGTCCGAATTACATGTGGCTCAAGAACAACATGCCGGTCCGGGAAAAGGGCGGGAACCTCTACTCCGTGCAACTCGACGCGAAGGAGATCCCGGGCATCGAAGCGCTCGGCATCACAAACTTCACCTCGCTCGACCAGGTGCCGGAGCCGATCGACTACGCGCTCGTTGCCGTTCCGCGGCAGGTCTCGCCGATCATCCTCAAGGGGCTCATTGAAGTGAAGGCGGCCGGCGCGGCCTTCTTCACATCCGGTTTCGCGGAGACCGGCGAGGAGCTCGGGATCAAGCTCCAGGAGACCGTCACTGGGATGGCCAGGGCGGCCGACTTCAACCTCGTCGGGCCGAACTGCATGGGCCTGTACCTCCCGAAAGCCGGCGTCCGCTTCAACGCCGACGCCCCGATCGTGGACGACGGCCGCATCGGCTTCCTCTCCCAGTCCGGGACGCACGGGATCATGTTCTCCCTCGTCGCGAACGCCAACGGCATGCACCTCAGCCGCTGCGCCAGCTTCGGCAACGCGGTCGTGCTCGATGTCGCCGACTACGTGGAATACCTCGCCGACGACGATGAGACCGACATCATCGGGATGTACGTCGAGGGCGTGAAGAATGGCCGGCGCTTCTTCGAAGTGCTGAAAGATGCCTGCAAGAAGAAGCCGGTCATTGTCTGGAAGGGCGGCCAGACAGACGCCGGCGCCCGCGCCACGATGTCCCACACCGGCTCCCTCGCGGCGCCGCACGCCATCTGGGAAGCGATGATGCGCCAGTGCGGCGCCATCTCGACGAACAACCTCGACGAGACCATCGACGTCATGAAGACGCTCCAGATGGCGAAGAAGCTCACCGGCAACGGCATGGCCCTACTCGCCCAGACCGGCGGCCAGTCCGTTTCGATCACCGACGCCTTCGCGAAGGCCGGATTCCGCATCCCGCGCTTCACGGACGAGACCTACTCGGCGCTGGGCGAGTTCTTCAACATCATCGGCGGCAGCTTCCAGAACCCGCTCGACATGGCCGGCACCGTCCAGGGCAAAACCGACAACCTTGAGCGCATTCTCAACATTGTCGAGAATGACCCCAACATCGATGGCCTCGTGATGGAGCTGTCGGCGATGTTCGCTGGCCGCCAGTGGAAGAACGATCCCTCCACGCTCGATGCCATGATCGACACGATGAAGAAGCACATGGAATCGTGCGAAAAGCCGTTTGTAGCCGTCCTCCACCCGGCCCACGAAGCCGAGTTCGTTGGTTCCATCCAACACAAGTTCAACGACCGCCAGGTCCCGGTCTTCGGTAGCTTCGACCGCGCGGCCAGTGCGCTCGCCAAGGTGCTGGCCTTCGAGAACCGGTAGTCCGTCTCAAAACTCCGAAAGCCGCCGTTGACACGATCCTCGTGACTCACGAGGATCGTGCCGTGGAAAGAAGAGACGATCTCTCTTGCGACGAAATCGCGGCGTGGCTCGACACTCCTCAGGCATCGCGCGCGAGCAAGAGCGTATCGGAATACATTGCCGAACTCCTCGAGCGCGAGCGAACGCGCGACACCAGCTTCGAGGCTGCGATGAATGCCTACTTCGAGGGGAAGCCTGAGCGCCTCCGACTGGTCCCTGCCGAGCGCTGCCTATGCGGGAAGAGTTGCATGAGCGCCTCCCATTGCCGGTAGCAAATGTCCGCCCGAACATTCGTTGACACGGAGTTCGTGAAACACGAAGATCGTGTCATGAAGAACGTGACCATCTCCATGGACGAAGACACCGCCACCTGGACCCGCGTGCAAGCGGCGCGCGCGAACAAGAGCGTCTCGAAGTACATCGCCGAACTCCTTGAGCGCGAGCGAATGCGAGACTCTCAGTACGACGAATCGATGAAGTCGTTCCTGGCGCGCAAGCCATTTCTTACCAGCGACCGCCCTATACCGACTCGCGAAGAGCTCTATGACCGACCTGGTCTTCGTTGACACAAATGTCTTCGTCTACGCGCTGGGTCCTACCAGCGATGGGAAGGCAGAGCCCTGTCGAGGCTGGCTAACTCATCTCTGGTCGAATAGGTCCGGGAGATTGAGTTTCCAGGTGCTGCAGGAGTTTTACGCCACGTCAGTTCGGAACAACCCGACGCAGCTGGGCGAGGCGCGCGCTTCCATTCGTGAACTGCTTGATTGGTCTCCGGTTCGAATAGACGCTGCCATCCTGCAACAGGCGTGGTTCATCCAGGACCGCTACCGCCTTTCCTGGTGGGATTCGCTCATCGTCGCGGCCGCACAGGCGTCGAGTTGCGCCCTCCTCCTCACCGAAGACCTCCAGCACGGGCAGATGTTTGATTCGCTGCGGGTCGTCAGCCCATTCCTCGCGCAGCCGGGCGCCGAACTCCGGCACTGACCAGCATCCGGCCGTCGCACGTTCGCTTCGACCAGCGCGCGACCGATTCGGCCCCAAGGGATGGCAAAAGTTGGGCCGGATGGTAGTAACGTGCCCGGCCCGCTCCGGCTCAAGATGAACCCATGCCCTGCCGCCACATCCACATCGAAACGACCGACGCTTCGCTCGGCACCGCCCTCCGAGTCCGGCTCCAGCGCGAGCACGACCTTGGCCGGCGCGTGGTTGACGGTGACCCGCTCGTCGCGGGTGATGTCGTGGTCATGTTCGCCGCCGA
>JBBSKE010000212.1:0-6572 GCA_038256595.1 Tepidiformales bacterium
AACACCGATGGCCCCGGATTCGTCGCCGCCCTTCGCAACGAATCGAACTTCGACCCCGCCGGACGGAAATTCCTGCTGCTCGGAGCGGGTGGCGCGGCCCGGGGCATCGCCTTTGCCCTGCTCGAAGCTGGCGCGCGCGAGATCCGCATCTGGAATCGCACCCCGGCCCGCGCGGCCACGCTCGCCCTTTCGCTCGAATCTGCCGCGGTGCCGGCTGGCCGCCCCGGTGAGGATTCGCCCGGCGCGGTCTCGGTCGCGAACACGCCATCGGCTGCCGGCGCCGATTGCATCATCAATTGCACATCCGCGGGCATGCACGGCGGCGGCTCGGAGGCGTTCGTCCCCTGCGACCCGGCCGAGGCGGCGAAGGGCAGCCTCTTCGTCGATATCGTCTACATCCCCGAGCGCACGCCGTTCATCGCCGCTGCCGAGGCCGCCGGACACCGCACCCTCGGCGGCCTGCCGATGCTCATCTACCAGGGAGCGCTCGCCTTCGAACTCTGGACCGGGGTGCCCGCCCCCGTCGATGTGATGTTCGAAGCCGCCCGGGCCGCCCTCGCCGAGCGGGCCCGCCGCGTATGAGCCGGCTCGATTCCTGCTACGGTAATGCCGTGGGAGCAGTGCAATGATCATCATCGGCATGCTCTTCGTCCTCGCTATCTTCCTGTTCATCGGCTGGGCCGTGTTCACGGAGATGTTCCAGCAGCGCCACTGGCGGCAGAAGGTCGAATCCGGCGACCTCGACATCATCACCGCCCTCATGGAAGAGGCGCTCGGCACCTGGCGCCGCACGCGCCCGCCGCGAGGCACGCCAGCGAACCTCTGGGCCGGCGTCCAGGGCGCCCAGCTCATCGCCGTCGACCTCGATTCGGCGACCGTCTCCGCCTCGGCTGAGGGCGAGTTCCGGACCGAAGGCGCCCAGCGCGTCCAGGTCGCGACCGCGCTCGACGAAGCCATCGCGCTCGCCGGCCGGCTGCTCGATATGCTCCTCTACGACGTCCCGAACCTGCGCCTCTCGAGCATCCGCGTCGATGTCTACTCGACCTTCGCCTCTGAGGGCGGCGCGCCCGAGCAGCGCCCGATCCTCTCCGTGACCGCCGACCGGCCAGTCGCCGACGCGCTCACCTGGGAGGCGATGACCCCCATCGAGATCCTCGGCCGGTTCGGAGCGAAATACGAGCGGCTGCCATCCGGCCAGGGCGCGGTCATCGAACTCGAACCGGTCCGCGGCAACCCGCCAGCACCGCAGCTCAACCCCGCCCCCGAACCCGAGTTCGAATTCCAGCAGCCCTGACGCCTACGGAGGGCAGGTGTTGACATGGAACGCCGTCGCCTCATCCGTGGTCGCCGCGCATATGACGCTGCCGCCGACCGGTGTTCCGTACAGGCTCGAATGGACGATTGTCGCCGTCCCGGACTGGGTGAAGACAGGCGTTGATGCGGTCGCGGCGGCGATGTGGCTGTGGCGGATCGTGAGCACGCCATCCACTTGCTGGATGCCCGGTGATCCGCTGTCCGTGCCGGTGACCTCGATAGAAGTCCGCTCGATGACGTGCGAACCGCCATCTTTCAGGTAGAGTCCCATCCGCTGGGTCCCGCCGTGACTGAGAACGCGGCTATCGCGCAGCGTCACGTTGGAGGAGGTGTCGATGCCGAAGTTAAACGCTCCGTTGTGTCCATTCGCCGAAATCGAGCTCTGATCCACGAGGAGGGGGTGGTTGGAGCGGATGGCCGTGAGTCCGCCGCCCGCCCCCGCGGCACCCGTGGCGGACACCGCCGCCTTCTCAATCGAGATGGTCGGGGACGACCCGGCCGCATCGATTGCAATGGCGCCAAGGCTCCCATTCCGGCCGCTGGCCGTGATGTTCCCGCCTGTCACCGTCATATACGACGCGACCTGGACCGCAATGACGAGGTTCGCCTGGGAGATACCGCCGACGTAGACATCGGTGTCGTTGAAGTAAAAACGCGATACTCCCGTTCCCTGGACTGCGATGCACGTGCCGCTAATGCACGTCGCGAAGAACGAGCTGTCGTTGAGCGTGATGTCCGCGTTCGGACTGGGTGCAGCGGACCGCAGCAAGAAGCCCGCGTTGGTCGCGGAAAGGCTCACCGAATTGAGTTCCAGCGGCCCACTCGTATGCTCGAGCACCGCTCCCGGGCCCGAGCCGCCGCTGATACCGAGATTCGAGAGTACGGTCCCCCCGACCGTCTGCAGGGTCGGCTGGCTCGAAGTGTTCGTGATCGTCGAAACACCACCCTCGATCCCGGCGATATCCGTGGTCGCATTCACCGTCAGCGGCGCAGTGAGCACGAATCGGCCGGGTTCGAGCAGGAGCAAGACACGGCCCGGGGTGATGGCGCTCGCTTCAGCCATCGCGGCGACGAGGCGCGCACCATTTTCGGCGTCTGTTCCGCCGGAATTCACGATGAGCACCCGCGCATACCGGGCGTACGCCTCGGCCGGGAAACCGCCGAGACTGGCGCTGTCCATCGCGAAGGTCGCATATGGCACGGGCGTCAGCTCTGTCAGCGGCTCGAGAGTCGTGAAGCTGCCACTCCCGGCAGGGCAACGCACGCCAACTTCCAGCCACCGCCGGTCCCCGTCGAAGGCCCCGACACCGAAGGCGCCGGTCGCGTTCACTAGCGCCGAAAATCGGCCATTCGTCACCGCTACAGGCGAGGCGAGGGTGTCGGTGCCGCCCACCTGGGTCGTCCCGGTTGCATCCTCATAGAGCGCGAACTGCAGGTCGCAGCTGCCATCGTGCGGGACACCGTCTGCTTCGATTCGGCCCTGGAAGGTGAACCCGGTGCCCTGCGGCGTCGCGAGCTGGTTCTGGAAGACGCCCGAAAATCCGCTGGATATGGCCGAAGCGCCGGCCACGCCCAGCGCCACGATCGAGACCACCAATGACGCGAACACACTCCGGGACATCTGAGCACCTCCACCGCCGCGATTCTAGAGGACGCGCGACCGATTCGCCCGGGAAGTTCGCGTGAACGGTCCGAAGCGCCCTCGGGCCGGCGTCGAAACTTCCCGGCACCCCCGGGACATCCTCCCGGTTCGGCGGGACCGTAGCCGATGCTCCCGGGCCAGTGTGGCGGTGAAGATACCCGCATCACCACACCAGGGAAGTGCAAATGTCATCCGTCTCGATTCCCCATCCATCCGTGTCAGAGCGGCCTCAGACCATCGCCTGGGCCACCTGGATCACGGCTTTCACCTCCATTGTTGGGCTCGGTTTGTTCTTCCTGCCGGGCTCGGACGATATCCCGGCAGGGGCGATTGTCATCGGGCTCATCGCCACGGCAGTCACCCTGGCCGGATGCTGGTGGCTCTGGAATTGCAAGCGCTGGGCCGCAATTCTCATCACGGTCATCAGCGTGCTGAACCTGCTGACATCGCTGCCCGGCCTGATTGACCCACCCAGCAACGCGATTGCCGTCGCGCTCATCATCGGCATTCCCCTGACGATCCTCCCCATCTGGCTGATGTGGCACCCCGCGTCGCGGAAGGCGTATCGTTAAATCGGCGTTCACGCGCGCCCGGGCGGGCCCCGGGCACCGAATGGGAGTCTTCGTGCAGATAACGGCCAATCCCGCCGCGTCGCGAGTCACACTCCTGGATGCGGAGAGCGCGCCGGTGTCCGTGTTTCGCGGCCCGGCGCTGCTCATCGCGCGCGTCGTTTTCGCTGCCTACGCATTGCTTGCGGTCGTGGTGCTTGTTGCGTTCAACCACGAACTCGACCGCACCTATCTCACCGAAGACCTGCCGGGTTGGCCGCGCCATGACGTCATGATCGAGGGGCTGCGGCAACTCAACATTCCGCTGGATCTGCCGGCCTGGCTCGCACTCATCACGATCTATGTGACTGCGGTCATCTCCTTTGCGATCGCCGGCGTCCTGTTCTGGAAACGCTCCGACCAGGTCATCGTCCACGTCCTGGGGGCGTTCCTCATCGGGTCTGCCTGTGCCATCTACCCGCCATATCTCTCAGAACTGGCGGAGACCAATCCGCTGAAGGCGCTGGCCGGTTCGATCGTCACTCTGCCCTTCCCCAGTGGCCTCCTTGCACTCCTTTTCCTCTTCCCGGACGGCCGATTCGTGCCGCGCTGGACGAGGTTTCCGGTCTTCGTTGGCCTGGCATACCTGGCGATCCTGTTCCTTGTGTTTCCGAAATCGAACTCGATCGGCTCGGGCATTATCGATGCGCTCATCCTGCTGACGGTCCTCGTTTCCGCGGTCTGGGCGATGGTTCATCGCTACCGCACAGCCGGCGATGACCTGACCCGGCGGCAGTTGCGCACCGCGGGCGTCGGGCTGGCGCTCTTCCTCGCCGGGTTCGTCGCGTTCAATATCGCGCTCGATATCGGGCTGGATAATCCAGCCTTTCCGCCGAGACTGGCCGTCATCCTCGCGTTGACACCGGTGTTCGCAATCTCATCGGTGCTGGTCTGGGTCTTACTGGCCGCTGCCGTCCTCCGCCACCGCCTGTTCGATATCGAACTCGCGCTGAGCCGGACGCTTGCGCTGGTCGGAATGACCATCGCCGTCGCGGCGCTCTACGTCGCAGTCGTCGTGGGTGCGGCCGCGCTGTTTCATGTGAACACCGGTGGCTACATCGCCGTGGTTGGCGCGGCCGCTGTTGCCCTCGCCTTCCAGCCGATCCGCTCACGCTCACAGCGGGCGGCGAACCGTCTTTTCTACGGCCAACGCAGCGAGCCATATTCGGTACTTTCCGAACTCGCGCAGCGGCTGGAGAGCGCGGGAACAGGGGACGTCCTCGCGGTCATCGTGAAGTCTGTGACCGAGACCCTGAAGTTGCCCTACGCCGCGATTTCGACGACAGACGGGCGCGTCGCCGCCAGTGCCGGGGAGCCGAAGCAAACCAGCTTCTCGGCGCCCATCGTTCACCAGTCGGAGACGATCGGCCACCTCGACGTCGCTCCCTGGCAGGGCACAGCCCTCACCGACCGGGACCGCCGCCTGCTCAGGGACCTCGCCCTCAGCGCGGCAGCCGCGATCCACGCGGTCACACTGCGCGACGACCTCCTCCGTTCCCGCGAGCGGCTCGTCAACGCGCGAGAGGAAGAGCGCCGCCGCATCCGCCGGGACCTGCATGACGGCCTCGGTCCACGACTTGCGAGCCTGATGATGCGCATCGAAACCGAACGAGAGCGGACCGGAGGAGCCGTGATGGACGACCTCGCAGAGCGCGTGGGCGGCGCAATTAGCGACATCCGGCGGCTCGTCTACGGCCTGCGCCCGCCCGCCCTCGACGACCTCGGCCTGGTTGGCGCACTCGAACAGACGGCGGCGGTCCACAACTCCGCCGGAGGGCCACGGCTGACTATTTCCGCGGACATCCTGCCCGTACTGCCCGCCGCGGTGGAGGTGGCAGCCTTCCGCATCGCCGAAGAGGGCCTCGCGAACGCCATCCGCCATTCGACCGCGAAAAGCTGCCACCTGACCCTCCGAACCAACGAGTCGGAGCTCGTGGTGGTCATCGAAGACGACGGAAGCGGCCTGCCCGAACTCCTCGTCCCCGGTGTCGGCCTGCGATCGATGCGCGAACGGGCAGAAGAGCTTGGCGGTCGATTCGAGATTGAGCGGCCCGCGACTGGCACCCGCCTGAGAGCGACGCTGCCGTTCGCACCAGTAGTCGAGGTGGCCCCATGAGCGCAGATGCTGTGCGCGTACTGATTGCCGACGATGATGCCGAATTCCGCGCCGGGCTGCGGGCGATGCTTGAAGGCGAAAATGGCGTCGAGGTCGTCGGCGAAGCGGCCAATGGCCGGGACGTCATCGACCAGGCGGACCGCCTTTCGCCGGATATCGTGCTGATGGACCTGCAGATGCCGATCATGAACGGCCTCGATGCCACCCGGCGGCTGGTCGCGGCGCGTCCTCACATCGGCGTCGTCATGCTGACGATGTTCGAAGACGACGACTCGGTCTTCGCGTCGCTGCGAGCCGGCGCCCGCGGCTACTTATTGAAAGGTTCCCGCCGGGCTGACACGTTGAGAGCCATCGTCGCCGTCGCCAATGGTGAAGCGATCTTCAGCGCGTCGGTTGCCCGGCGCATGATGGGCTTCTTCCAGCCGCAGCAGCCCCGGACGGCCACCGCCTTTCCCGAACTCACGGAGCGCGAACGCGAAGTCCTGGCGCTCATCGCGCATGGCAAGAGCAACGGTGAAATCGCCAGCGAGCTGACCGTTTCGCTGAAGACCGTGCGCAACCACGTCTCGAATGTGCTCGGGAAGCTGCAGGTGGCCGACCGGGTGCAGGCCGCGATCCCCGCCCGCCAAGCCGGCCTGTAGGCGCGAATCCCGCCACTCTGCCCCGGATCACTTCGAATGCCCCCATCGCCCTCGCTGCGAAAAATATCGTGACGAATTTACGTCGCCGCACTACTATTTCTCCACGATGAAGAATCGTCCAAATGCCGGGTTGTTGCGATCGATGCGGCTGGCGTTTCTCGTCGCCCTGCTGGCGCTCTCCGGCGCGTTCGCGAATCTCGAATCGACCCCGGTCCCCCTCGCGCGAGCCGCTGGCGAAGTTGAAGGTTTCA
>JBBSKE010000213.1:0-6526 GCA_038256595.1 Tepidiformales bacterium
AAACGACCCGGCCTCGTTCGCGGTCCAGCCGAACTGCATCGTCCCGAGGCAGAGGCGCGTGACCCAGGTATTCGTCGCGCCGAAAGGAACCTTAAGCATCGCGCACCTCCGATTGTGGTCAGGCCTTGAAGCCTCGGTTGAAGTTGAAGCAGTTGACGGTCCGGAATTCGCGAAATCCGAGCGAATCCGCCAGCCGCCAGGATGGCTCGTTGTCCGCCTGGCAGGTCCACGCGGGCACGAGTCCTTGACCCTTCGACACGTCTATGAAGGCGACTGCTGCCACGCGGGCGAGCCCAAGGCGGCGGTAGCGATCGTTCGTGCCGATTTCGATCTCGGCTTCGCCGCCGCCGATGCCGCAGGCCGTGCAGAAGGCGGCGAGGTCACCGTTCTCCGCGAGTACGGCGAAACCTGGCGCAGTCGCAACGAACGCCTCGGCGCCGCCCCAGATGCGCACGACCCAGGGATCGACCGCGCCTTCAAACAGGTTCGCCACATCGACCGTGATCGGCACCAGTTCGAACCCGGCGGCGAGTGGCCGATCACGCGGCGGCTCGAGCGGCGGGTGGTACTCCTTTCGCCCAAAAGGCGCGCCCAGCAGCGGTTCAAGCACCGCCGTCCACGTGCCAGTGACATCGACGAGCAGCCCCGGCTCCTCCGACATGTGCTCATTCGAGATTGATTCGAGGAGCGGGCCCAGCGGCTCGCTCGGAGGGCTGCCGAGCAGCGCGTCGAATCCGCAATCGTTGAGGACGTTCGCGCTCGCCGGGTTCGCCACATCATCGACCAGGATTCGGCCCGGCATGCGACCTTCGAGTACCGCGCGGGAGAACGTCAGGTGGCCGGCGTCGTGCGCGGAGGGGAGAAGCGGCAACACGTTGCCATAGCTGGAGGGTTCGAGAATCTGCATCGCGCGAGTATCACGCCCGCCGAATCGCAGGTCGAGCGGCGATGGGTATACTGCCTGGATGGATTCATCGTTCACCTGCGCCGACTGCAATTCGAGTTTCACCATTTCCGAGAGCGCGCGGGCAAAGTACCCAAACTGGACGCCAAAACAGTGCATGGATTGCCGGGGCAAAAGCGGTGGCGCTTCGAAAGCGGCGACCCGCCCGTCGTCCAGCCGCAAGCCGGTTGCTCCAATCGCAACCGTCTCGGCGAATGGCGACCTCGGCCCGCAGTCCGGCATTTTCACCGATGGCTCCTGCCAGGGAAACCCCGGCCCGGGCGGCTGGGGCGTGGTCTGGGTCGAAAATGGCGAAGTGATCGCTGAGCGGCACGGCTCCGACCCGGCGACGACGAACAACCGCATGGAACTCATGGGCGTGATCGAAGGGCTGCTGATGGCGCCCGCGGACGAGCCGATTACTCTCTACACGGACAGCAATCTTGTCGTTAATACGCTTACGAAGTGGGCGGCCGGCTGGGAAAAGCTCGGCTGGAAGCGCCGCGAAGGTCCGGTCAAGAACCTCGACCTCGTGCAGCGCGCCTACGCCCTGAGCAAGGAGCGGCCGAACGTGAGCATCGAGTGGGTCCCGGGCCATAGCGGTTACACCTGGAACGAGCGGGCGGACGTGCTCTCGACCGAGCACCTGCGCGCTGGCCGCCAGGCCTAATGGAACCGGTTCCCGTCCTGGATGCGCGCGAGCGAGCACGCCTCGAACGCAACATAACGGGATATTACGCGTTCAAGGTCCTCGTCGGGCTGCAGTTCCTCCTGCCCATCTGGGTGCTCTACCTCACAGACAAGCGCGGCTTCTCGCTCGAACAGGTGACGCTGCTCGACGCCCCATTCTGGCTCGCGCTCGTCGTCATGGAGGTGCCAACGGGTGTCATCGCCGACCGCTACGGCCGCCGGCTGTCGCTGTTGCTCGGGACGCTCGCAAACACCGTAGGCGTCGTCATTTTCGCGATGGCTGACAACTTCCCCGTCATCCTCGCTTCATATCTCGTGTGGGGAGCCGCGTTCACGCTCTACTCGGGCGCGAATTCGGCGTTTCTGTTCGATACGCTCAAGGCGCTGGGCCGCGAGAACGAGTTCGGCCGAATCCTCGGGCGGGCGCTGGCAATGGTCGCCGTGGCGGGCATCATCGCGACGCTTCTTGGTCCCCTGATGGCCGCCGCGACCGATATCACGGTGCCGATCTACGCCAGCGCCGCATCGACTGCCGTGGCGACGATTGTCGTCGTATTCCTGATGCACGAGCCCCCGCGTTTCGATGTGCCCACGGAGCAGCCGTCCTATGTGGCCTCAATCAAGGTGGCGTTGAACACGGTCTGGAGTTCGCCCGAACTGCGGACGTTCATCCCGCTCATCGCCGCCACGCTCGCCTCGATGATGGCCGTCTTCGTCTTCAGCCAGCCGTTCCTCGCGCGCCACGGGGTCGAAACTGGAAACGTTGGCTGGTTCCTGGTCTTCAGCCAGGCGGTAGGCGTTCCCGCTGCGCTCATCGCCCACCGGCTCTCACGGCGGCTCGGCTGGCGAATGGCGTTCTCCTTGTTCCCGGTGCTCTCGGGAAGCGTGCTGCTCGCCCTCTGGCGCTTCGACGCGCTCTGGATCTTCCCGGTCATCCCCGCGAGTGCGCTGCTCCTCGCGCTCTTCCAGCCGATGGGCGACGACTACCTGAACCAGCGCATCGGCAGCACCCACCGGGCGACTATCATCTCCTTCCAGAGCCTGCTCATCAGTCTCATTCTTGCGCCGCTCGAAGTGGCCGCCGGGGTCATCGCCGACCGCCAGGGCCTGCCGCTGGGTTTCGGATTTATCGCCCTGTTCGTGGTCATCGTCTGCATCCCGCTGCTGCTGGCGTGGTTGAGGGTGGCGAAACGGGACCACCCGGCCGGCGGCGCCCTTGTGCCTGTGAGCGCCGAACCCGCCGCCTCGCCTTGACCCTGCTCCCTCACCTCCGAAGAATGCAGCCTCGAAGGAGTACAACTCTTGCCAGTACCAGACCGTTTGCCCACGTTCGATGAATTGCCCGCCGTGGAGGGCGCGCCACCCCAGTCCGGCTGGTGGCTCTTCGGGAAAGACGACGAGGTTGGCCTGTTCAACCTCCAGACCCCGGAGCGGATCGCCGAAGCCTCGAAACTGGTGACGAAGGGCGCGATGTTCCCACTCAACTGGGAACTCGAGCAGCCAAATCCGCCGCTCTACTTCCGCGGGGCCCTCCGCCACACCATTACCGGCAAGGGCCCGGGCCGCGACGACCTCTACGACAACTTCTACCCGCAATCGAGCAGCCAGTGGGACAGCCTCGTCCACGTTGGCCACCCGGTTCACGGGTTCTATAACGGCGTCACCGAAGACCAGATCACCGGCAAGCCCGGCGCGAAGGGCGGAATCGAGAACTGGGCGCGGCGCGGCATCGCCGGCCGTGGTGTCCTGCTCGATGTCGCCCGCTACATGGCCTCGAAGGGCACCCCGATCGACGCCGGGACCGACTACCGCATCACCGTCGCCGACCTTGAGGCCACCCGCCTCGCGCAGGGCGTCGAGATCCAGGTGGGCGATGTGCTCATCGTCCGAACTGGCTGGACCGCCTGGTACGTGCAGCAGAATGAGGCCACGAAGTTGGCGATGCGTGTCCCAGCGAATCTTAAGGCGCCGGGCCTGGCCGCAGGCGAGGAGATGGCCCGCTACCTCTGGAACCTGCACGTCGTCTCGACCGCCTCGGATTGCCCGGCAGTCGAAGCCTGGCCTCCCGGGCCGGCGACCGGTGGCTTCCTCCACCACTACCTCATCGGCCTCTTCGGCATGGCTCTGGGCGAACTCTGGTTCCTCGAGGAACTCGCCGATGATTGCGCCGCCGACGGCCGCTACGAGTTCTTCTTCACGGCCGCGCCCCTGAACAAACTCGGTGGCATCGGTTCGCCGCCGAACGCCCTGGCGCTCAAGTAGCCACAGTGCCGAAAATCGCCGCCCTGTCGCCCGAGATGCTCGAGTTCCTCCACGAGATGAAAGTCCCGGGGATACTCTCGACACTCGGGCCGGGCGGCGAACCGATAACTTCCGCGGTCTGGTATGGGATCCACGAGGGCAATGTCGTGGTTGCCACGCCGGCCGCGCGCAACAAGGCGCGAAACGCCCGCAACGACTCGCGCGTCTCGTTCATCGTGGACACGAAAGACCGGCCCTACCGGGGAGTCGCCATCGAAGGCACAGTCTCGGTCGAGGAAGACCCGGAGCTGGCGGTCATGTTCGCTATCGCCCGGCGCTACCTCGGCGACGAGCTGCCCGAGTGGGTGCGGGAGCGTTACGCCACGAACCAGCGCGTCATCCTGCGCATCACGCCCGTGCGCGTCCGGCCCTGGAATATCGAGTCCCCGGCGAACGGGTAGCTGCCGGTCAGCACTCCCAGTGGCGGATGATGCCGTTCTCACCGTCTTCGACCTCGCAGGCGAGCGCATACGACCCGAGCTGGACGAACAGCATCGACACTCCCAGGACAACAAATAGCAACGCAGCGAAAGCTACGCCCAGTCCGTTCGCCCATTTCCCAAAGACGAAACCGATCACGATCGCGAGCACGAAGAATCCGGCGTGGACGCCGAGGTACACCAGGTCACGGTCGTTCGCCGTGTTGGTTTCGCTCAGGCGCGAGACATCAACCGTTGCAGCGAGGGTGCCGAGGTAGGCAACCACGAGGAGGATGATGAGCAGCAGAGCAAGGGGGAGGATAAGCCAGGCTGGCCGGCTGGGAGGGTGCATCAACGGGCGATGCTCCCGCAGCCGGCCATTGTGGGCAATCGGTCCAGTCGGCCGGACTAGTTGACGGTGGCCTTGAGGTTCGAGATCACTTCGTCGACGGTGGCGTCGCGCCAGCCTGCCCAGACCGGGGACGTCGCCTGCCACTCCATGTACTTCTCGCGGGCCTTGGCGCGCTCGGCGGCGAGTTCCTCTTCGCTCGGCTCGTGGCCGATGCGGGCCGCAATGCCGGCCGGCGACATGTCGCCGAGGACTTCGCGGGTGAGGTGAAGCTGCTCGTTGGCGAGCGGAGGGCGCTCGATGAGGTGGTAGAGCTCATTGTGGTCCTTATCGAAGAATACGAGCACCGGGATCGACTCGAACTCGCCGTCTTTCAGGTAGCCCTGGATGAGGTCCTTGTTCTGGTCGCGCTCGAAGAAGCGCATCTCGATGCCCATCGCCTCGGCGATGCGGGCGGCCACGGGAGCGCCACGGTAGACATCCGGGCACCAGTCTTCGCCGATGACGACGAGGTGGTGCGGGCCGTTCGGCTTCGCGGCGAGTTCCTTGAGGGCGGCTTCGCGCTCGGGGGTGAGCTTCAGGCCGTTGTAGTTCTGCTCGAAGAGCTCTTTGTTCTTGATGCCGCTCGCGAGGTATTCCTGGAAAGTCTTCCCGGATGCGACGCGGTCTTTGGAAATTGTGCTTTCAGCCATGTTTGTAACTCCATGATGGTTTCTTACGGATAGTGTTTAGCCTACAGGATGACTGCGGGGCGCGGTAGGGGGTGGAGGCTGTTCCGCAGCTTCTGACCCCTTCGCGACGGGGGCTGCGAGGTATCGCTCGAAGCGTCCTTCGCCGTCCCACATGAGCCACCACTCGCGCGCAACGTCCATGCGCAGCAGTGTCTCGCCGCCCCGGACGACCTGCCCGGTCTCGCCGAACCCCAGTGCAGCGAAGCAGCGGATGGCGCGCTCGTTCCAGGTGAGCGCGTGCATATAGACGCGTGAAAATGGCCGCTCGTTGAAGAGGTAGCGCAGAAACGCAATCGCCGCCTGCCGCCCGAGACCGGCGCTCTGCCGCGCAGTTTCGCCGATGGTCATGCCGATTTCGACCGTGCCCTCTGCGTGGTTGCCGTTGTAGAACGCCGCCGTTCCGATGTGGGCGCCCACCTCGTCTTCGATGGCGAACGAATCGCGCGTCGAATCGACAATCCTGAGGTCGCGTTCGAATTCGGCGAGGAATTCCGTGAATGGCCGCGTGATCGGCGGCTGGCCATGCTGCCGGGCGATCTCCGGGTCGCGGTTCCAGCGGTATTCGTCGAGCGCATCGGCGGGCGTCCGGCGGCGAAGCGTCACTCGCCCGGCTCGCGCCACCACCAGCCACTCACGCTCGGCCGGGGAGGTCATCCAAGGGTCGCGATCTTCATGGCGGCCTCTTCGAGCACCTGGCGCTCGTTGCCATAGGTCACGCTGCGAATCGCCTCGTCGATCGGAATCCAGGTCACGTCGTCGAACTCGGAGTCGTGGTTCGCGATGTCGCCACCATTCGGTTCCATTAGCCAGTGGTAGACGCGCTTGTGGATGCGCTGACCGCCGGAGACGAACCAGTAGTCGATCTTCCCCAGCGGCTCGCCCATCTCGACGTCGAGGCCCGTCTCTTCGCGAACTTCGCGCAGGGCGGTCTGTTCGATGGTCTCGCCGTCGTCGGGCGTTCCTTTCGGCAGCACCCAGAGGCGGTTGTCCTTCTGGGCGAACCCGAAACGGGCCGCGTGCTCGGCGGTTCGGCCACAGAGCACCACCTCAACGCCTGCTGGACCTCGCCGCCAGACGACTCCGCCTGCCGAGA
>JBBSKE010000214.1:0-6521 GCA_038256595.1 Tepidiformales bacterium
ACCTTTGGTAAGCATCCTTTTAGCCTACCACTAACCGCGCCACCAACAGAAGCGCGCACGTCAGTAAGCGCGTGCCAACGTGACCCAGCACCCAGGCAGCACAGCCGGCAACAAATTCCTGCCAGCCTCCGGTAGCCCCTGGGTGGGCAACCGCCGACGACAGCCAAACACCAACACCACTCGCCGCCGGACCGCCAGCCGCGTAGACTCACGCCCATGACCGACGAATTTACCCCACGTCTCCGCTTCGCCACCGACGAAGAGCTGCCCGAAAAATACCGCACCCGCCACGACCAGGTGACCCGCGTCTTCGGGCACAATTCCGCGCTGCTCGAACGCTGGAACGCCTGGTATGGCCCACTCATTCGCGACCTCTCGCTGCCGGCGCGCCTCAAGGAGATCGTCCGCTTCCGCGTCGCCCAGCTCAACGAGTGCGAATTCTGACAGGCTGCGCGGCTTCCGGTGTCACCGGAAGGAGACAAACTCGAGGAATCGACCATCGCAAACGTGCGCAACTGGAGCGACGGCGGCTTTAGCCCGCCCGAAATGGCCGCCCTGCACTACGCCGAGCGCCTCTACGTCGACCACAACAACATCGACCAGGCCTTATTCGACGAACTCCTGCAGTTCTATACCGAAGAGCAGATCGTCGAACTCGGCTGGGCCGTCGTGAGCTACATGGGCTTCGGCCGCCTCATCCACACCTTCGGCCTCCGCCCAGCCTGACGAGCCGCCCGGGTACGAACCTCGTGCCCGGCACCGTCTCTCTTGCCGGCTCCGAGCATGTATGGAGCGCGAGCCCGCGGGTTTAGTTGTTGCCCAGGCGGAAGGCGTCCTCTTCGTCGTCGTCTTCTTCTTCGCTGTCCGTGTAGGTGCCTGCGTAGGTGCCCTTCCAGACAGTCACGATGAAGTCCTCGCGGAACGGGTCGGCGGTCATCACGAGCCGCTCGTCGGCCGAATCGATGAGCTCCTGGATGCGCTCTTCGGTGGCGTCGCCGACCGTGCAGATGGTCGCATGCACCTGGCCGCCCTGGCCCGGGTAGTGGAGGTCAATCCGCCCGATGATGCTGCCCTCTTCCCAGATCGTGAATACCTCGGAATGCGGGGTACGGGTCTCCCGTTCGAACGTAATCATAGTGGCCGTACCTGTCCTTTTCCGAAAATGGTCCATTTGTAGCTGGTCAATTCGCGCAGACCCATGGGCCCGCGCGCGTGCATCTTCTGCGTCGAAATGCCGATTTCGGCGCCGAGCCCGAACTGCGCGCCATCGGTGAATTGCGTGCTCGCGTTCACGTAGACCGCGGCCGAATCCACCTCGTCGACGAACTGCTGCGCGTTGGTGTAATTCGAAGTCAGGATCGCGTCGCTGTGGTGGCTGCCGTACTTCTCGATGTGCTCGATCGCCTCGTCCATCGAATCGACCACGCGCACGCCCATGCGCAGCGCGAGATGCTCAATCGACCAGGTCTCCTCGGTGGCCTGCTCGACCGCGAGGCCACTCGCACCTTCGCCGCCGAGCAGAGAACAGGCGCGCGCATCGCCGAGGAACGTCACCTTCGAACCCCAGCGTTCGGCCAGCCGGGGCAGCAGCGTGGGCGCGCTCCCGGAGTGGACGAGCAACGTGTCGAGCGCGTTGCAGATGCTGTAGCGGCGCGTCTTCGCGTTGTCGATGACATCGAGCGCCATCTCGAAATCGACTTCGCTATCGACGTAGGTCTGGACCACGGCGTCACCGTGCGCGACCACCGGCATCGTCGCCGTCTCGATCACGTGGTTCACGAGCCCGGCGCCGCCACGTGGGACGACGAGGTCGATCAGGTCGTGCATTTTCAGGAGTTCGTCGACGTGGGCGCGGTCCGGATCACTGATGACCTGCGCGGTCGCTTCCGGGAGGCCCGCCTCAGAGATGGCCTGCTGGAGCAGCTCGCCGAGGGCTTTGTTCGAATGGCGCGCCTCTTTGCCGCCGCGCAGGATGCTCGCGTTGCCGCTTTTCAGACAGAGCACGGCGATATCGATGGTCACATTCGGGCGCGCTTCGTAAATCGCGGCGACGAGGCCAATCGGCACGCGGCGGCGGCCAATCTGGAGGCCGTTCGGCAGCGCCCGGGCGTCGAATACCTCGCCGACCGGGTCGGGCAGCTGGGCGACCGCGCGCGTATCGGCGGCGATGGCGGCCAGGCGTGCCGGGTTCAGCGTCAGCCGTTCCAGGAAGTAGGAATCGAGACCTGCTTCCTGGCCGGCAGCGACATCGAGCGCGTTCGCCTCCAGGACGGCCGCCTGGTTCGTCTCGACCAGCTCGGCGATGCGCAGGAGGGCTGCATTTTTCTGGCCGGTGGAGACCCGGGCGAGTTGGCGAGCGGCGATTCGGCCGGCTGCGGCACGTTCGCGCACGAAGGATGGGGAAGCGGTCGCGGTCATGCAGCCAGTGTACAGAAGAACGTGAACAACGGACGAGATCCTACCTTCGCGGCGGCCCGAAGGCGGCTTCCAGCATTTCGATGCTCTCTGTTCGGTACTCTCCCGGCGCAGGATCGAGACCTCGCAATGCGATCGCCTGCAACTCGCAAATGACCGGCGACTGCAATGAGAACGAATTACTCCGCACCGCCGTCCGTAGCAGCGCGTCAATCCGGTCGAACCGGGTCGACCGTATTCGCGGCTTCAAGCTCGGCGATCTGTTGGTCCGACAACGCAGGAAGTGAGCCAGGCTCTCCAGGGCCGAGGCGCGTGAACCTACTTGGCACGAATCAGGAGCGGAATCCGGTCCGCCGCCCGATCGACCATCGCCCGCGTGATGTCCGGGTTCTCGATGTGCGCGTTTCCATAGGCGAAATCGCGGCGCACGGCCTCAAGCTCCGCCGCCGTCATCTCGCAGTGCCGGGCCATCTCGATCAGTTCTGCCAGTCGTGCGCTCGCCAGCGTCGGACTCCTGTGTCCAGTATATCTGCCGCCCTCCGCCCGCGAACAGCGCCAATTTCACTCGGCCCGCCCACCTGACGTCGGGCATTTGCACCCGTCACGAGACCCGGCAGTAATGCAGAGAACTTTCGCATTAGCCGCGGAAACGGGTCCGCGAGGACGTCCGGGCGATGATCCGCGCCGACAGTCCGAAGGTGCGCTCGATTTGCTGACGGCGTACCTTCGGACGGCAATTTCCGCCCGGCGGGTCAGACTGGCACGAGCCGCGCCACTGCCGTGCGCACCTCCTCGGCAAGGAAGGCGGCGTTGATTGCGGCGCCGGCAGTCAATCCCGAGGCCGCGGCCACCACCACCTGCGCCATGATGTTCGTGACGTTCCCGGCGACCCAAATGCCCGGCTCGGAGGTCGCCCCCATGGCGTCCGCGGCGATGGAGGAGCCGATGACCTGCTCGCCGAAGCGCTGCTCGCTCAGTTCGAGCCCGAGGCTGACCAACAGACCCGAGCGAGCCTGGAACTTCGGCGCCACGACAAGCGCCTCGAGCGCCACGCTTCGGCCATCGGCGAGGGTAACGCCGGCCAGAGCGTCATCGCAGACAGTAAGCGACGTGACTTCGCCTTCGACCAGCGCGATGCCGCGAGCGTCCAGTTCGGCGCGGGCCTCGACGTTGAGGTCCATGCCCGGTTGGGCCAGGAGCGTGACCCGGTCGCTCCACTGCCGCCAGAGTTGGGCATGGTGGAGCGATATCGCCCCCGTGCCGAGGACGCCGATCGCCTGGTCGCGAACCTCCCAGCCGTGGCAATACGGGCAATGGAGGACATCGCGGCCCCAGCGCTCGCGCAGGCCCGGCACCTCCGGCAGTTCGTCGACGAGGCCCGTGGTGACCAGTAGACGGCGCGCGCGAAATGCCCGGCCGTCGTCGAGCGACACCTGGAAGCCGCCATCGGCGAGTTTCGCGGCGGAGACGGCGCTGCCAGTCACCACCTCGCCGCCGTAGCGGACGACCTCCTCGCGGCCGATAGAGAGGAACTCGTGCGGTGGCGTGCCGTCGCGCGAGAGGAAGTTGTGCATGTGGGCCGCCGGGGCGTTCCGCGGCTGGCCGGAATCGATGACAAGCACCGAGCGGCGCGCGCGGCCGAGAGCGACGGCTCCGCTCAGTCCGGCGGGCCCGCCCCCGACGACGATGACGTCGAATTCGCGGCCGCTCGTGGTGCTGTCCGGCGAACCGGTGGTTTGCGGCAGGGGGTGACCGCTCGCGTCGTTGGTTACGTTATTGATACTATGTGTCATTACTTACCTCTGCGGCCATCTTCGCGAGGCGTGATTCGATTGACAAGCAATGTTGCCGATATGGCAAACTACCGCGCATGACGGACGAAATCGCGAACGTGCTCTCCGCGGTTGGCCCCCGCCTCCGCGCCGCCCGCCAGGAGCGGGAAGTCACCCTCGCGCAGCTCTCCGAAGCGACCGGCATCTCCGTCAGCACGCTTTCGCGCCTCGAATCCGGCCAGCGCCGTCCGACACTCGAGTTCATGCTCGCGATCGCTCACGCCCACCAGTTGCCACTGGACGAACTCGTCGGAGCGCCCTCGACTGCCGATCCTCGCGTTCACATGGAGCCGTACGTCCGCGATGGGATAACCGTCATCCCACTGACACGCGATGCAAGCGGCCTGCAGGCGCACAAGCACGTCATCCCCGGCGGCCCGGCCCGCAAGATCACGTCGCGTGTCCACCAGGGGTACGAATGGCTCTACGTGCTCGCCGGGCAGCTGCGCGTCATCCTCGGCGAACACGACCTCGTGCTCGGGCCCGGCGAAGCGGTCGAGTTCGACACCCGGCTGCCGCACGGCTTCGGCAACGCCGGGCCAGAGCCGGTCGAATTCCTCAGCCTCTTCGGTAAGCAGGGCCAGAAGGTCCACCTCCGCGCCCGCCCGGCAAAACGCCCGCCCACGCCAACTATCCCGCCGGGATGAACGCCTTTGCCGATTCGGACCAGACCGCACCGGCCACGCGCTCGGGTTCGCCGGCTGCCGCGATGGGGACGATTGCGTCGCCGGGGCGGATGGTGCCGGGCGAAATGATGCGTGCGTAGGCGCGGCTCCAACCGGGGTGGAGCTCCTGGTGGATGCGGTTCGAGTTGCCGTCGGCGAAGCTCGCGCGGATGGTCTTGCATGGCGTGGTGTAGCGCGTGATTTCGATCACGACATCGCTGCCGAGCGCGAACTGTGCGCCCGGCGAGACCATCGACCAATCGAGGCCGCGGGTGGTGATGTTCTCGCCCGTGCTCCCCGGTGAGATCGGGTGGCCCTCGGCGGCCAGCGACTCGATGGTTTCGACGGCGTAGAGGCAGAGTGCCCGCTCGGGGCCGCCGTGGATGCGCAGGCTTTCGTTGTGGCCGTCGCCGGCGATGCCATTCTCGCCCACTTCAGCTTCGAGCACGGGGCGCTTGGGCACGCCGCCGCGGGAGATGTTGATCTGCAGGATTTCAGCGGTGGTCATGCCATAGGAGTCTGAAACCCGGGCCCGAGATTGTCGAGAGCGATGGCATGACGCCGTGGCCGCGAAAGCCCCGCCTATCGCAGCAGGACGCCCGTGATTGCTACAGTCTCGAACACATTCGTTTACGAAACGTAAGGAGCTATTCATTCATGGCTGATATCAACCTCACAGTCCGCGACAACGGGCCTTATCTCATCCGCGGCGGCATCACCGTGGTCGATGCCTCGGGCAAGCCGTACGAGTCGAAGGAAGTGGTGGCCCTTTGCCGCTGCGGCCATTCGAACAACAAGCCGTTCTGCGATGGCCAGCACACGGCCCAGGGCTTCGAAAGCGCACCTCGCGCCGAGGCCTAGAACCGCAACCGAGCGACCCATTCTCGAAAGGACCGGCCTCATCACCGGTCCTTTTTCGTGCCCGCGAGCAAAGGCTCGGACCTGGCGGCCAAACGCTTGCGGTACGCTGCGGGCCAATCTGCTATTGTCCGCCTCGATACCAGCAAGGAAGCACCGAACCATGACCTTCGAGCAGATCACCTACGAACGCACCGGCCACGTCGGCCTGATTACCATGAACCGCCCCGAGAAGTTGAACGCCTGGACCACGCAGATGGGCGAAGAGACGCGCGATGCCATCGAAGAGGCGAACGCGGACCCCGAAGTCGGCGCGATTGTCCTCACCGGCGCCGGGCGAGCCTTCTGCGCGGGCGCCGATATCGCCCAGTTCGCGAACGACCGCAAAGTGCTCGATGCGGGCGACCGGCCGGCCCCGTCGCGCATGACCGAGGGCAAGGACTACGTCACCTTCATTCGCGAAAATCCAAAACCGACCATCGCGGCCATCAATGGCGCCGCCGTCGGCATTGGGGTCACGTCTATCCTGCCGTTCGACATCCGCATTGCGAGCGAGAACGCGAAAATCGGCATGTTCTTCGTGCGCATGGCGCTCGTCCCGGAACTGGCGAGCTCGGCGATCCTGCCGCAGATGGTCGGCGTCGCACGGGCGCTCGAATGGTGCCTGACCGGCCGGATGATCCTCCCGGCGGAGGCGAAGGAGGCCGGGCTCATCACCGAAGTGGTGCCCCAGGACCAGCTTCTCCCGCGG
>JBBSKE010000215.1:0-6519 GCA_038256595.1 Tepidiformales bacterium
CATCAAGCAGATTAAAGCGCAGATCGACGACGCCACGAGCGACTTCGACCGCGAAAAGCTGCAGGAGCGCCTCGCGAAGCTGGCCGGTGGCGTTGCCGTCATCAAGGTCGGCGCCGCGACGGAAGTCGAACTCAAGGAAAAGAAGCAGCGCGTCGAGGACGCCCTCAGCGCCACCCGCGCCGCTGTCGATGAAGGTGTCATCCCTGGTGGTGGCGTCGCCCTGATTCGAACCCAGAAGGCCCTCCAGAAGCTCTCCGACGAGACCACGAACGACGACGAGCGCGTCGCCTACAAGCTCCTCTCCGAGGCGCTTGAGGCTCCGACCTGGCTCATCGCCGACAACGCCGGCCTCGAAGGCTCGGTCGTGGTCAACAAGGTGAAGAACCTCACCGACGTGACGCACGGCTGGGACGCGGACCTCGACCTCTGGGGCGATATGTTCGAACTCGGCATCGTCGACCCGGTGAAGGTCACTCGTTCGGCCCTCGAAAACGCCGTCAGCATCAGCGCGCTGGTCCTGACGACGGAGACGCTGGTCGCGGAGATTCCGCAGATGGCCATGTCGGCCGCCCCGGCTCCGGAAGAGTACTAACCCAGACCGCCCGCCCTCGCGGTGGGTCCTCAGTCGCAAGACAAGAAGAAGCCCCCGGGTCGCAAGATCCGGGGGCTTCTGCGTTACAAAACGAGCCCCGATGCGCAAGCTCGGGGTTGCGTGGCCTGCCAGACAATCTCCTGCCCGAAGGCCCACAATGCGTGACCCGGGACCGCCTGCGTGTCACGTGCGTCGCTGGCGGGAGAATGTGTGCCGACTCGCGACGTCCCCGGGCTGGTGCGTTCGGGGCTCCGACACGTGACTTGGGTGGGTCACTTGGGCCACACCCCGGCCGCAAAACACAAAACGAGAGGGATGCGCCGGGCCTGGCACATCCCTCTCGTAGGAGAACGTTCGTTTTCGGGACCGGCTACTGGACGACGAGCGTGCCCTTCATGTCCTCGTGGCCCGGTACGCGGCAATTGAACTCGAAGCTGCCGGCCCTGTCGGCGACGAACATCACGAGGCCGCTTTCGCCGCCGCCGAGGGTCATATGGATGCCGAGCGCATCGATATCGAAGGTGTGGCCGATGGCGTCGGCGTTGAGCACGCGCCACTGCACTGTTTCACCTACCGCGACCCGCATCTCTTCGTCGCGGAAGAGCGATTCGCCCATCACGACCGACGGTTCGAGCGATTCGACAGCGGCAATGCTCACCCGGCTTGTGGCGCCGTAGTGCGGGAGCAGGGCGATGAGGGAGCCTCCGAGGACCGCGCCCACGACCACGACGATGCCGGCTCGCCCGAGGCGCCCGAGTTCGAGGCTGCAGCCCCGGTAGGACTGCACGGTGTAAGCGATAACCGCCGCCGCGGTGACCAGCCCGGCCGCGGGCAGCAGCACCACGTTTGAGATGACCGCGTTCGTCGTCTCGACGTCATGCAGGTGCCAGTTGACGATCAGCGGGGTCTCGATAACGACGTTGACCACGAGCAGGAGCGCCGCCGGGATGGCCGCCCAACGCTTGCCAGTCGCGATCAAGGCGCCTGCAGCGGTCATCACCGCCGGCAGGGCGAGCAGTCCGCGCGGGACATCGAACGTGAAGATGATGTAGACGTAGGTCAGCGCGATAACGGCCATGCCGCCAATCGCCACGCGGGCAATGGGGCTGACCTGTGGGAATCGCGCGGTTGTGGTGGTGGTTTCAAAGAACGTTGGCGAAGTCGACATTTCCGGTTCCTCCAGCAATCTGGATCAACCGTAGCGGCCAGGTGGGCCGCCCCAACTCCACCGGATGGGCGACTCGGGGCTAGGCGAATTTCGAAGCCGCGTTGAGCCGATCACGCTTCGCGAGCGGTCACTCTTATGCGCCGAGCGCCGTCATGCCCACTGCTGCCACAGTCGTAAACGCGACCGTCGAGCCAATGACCGCCAGCCAGATTCCCGCCACAGTGCGCAATCGCACGAACATTCCATCCACCTCAATCGATTCTCTTACACATTAAGACGCTGTAAGGACGAAAAAGGTTCCATTACACGGCCTGGCGTATCAGAAATCTCGAAGTCCCGGTGCGAGCGCGAACCCCGCGCTCAGGGCAGCCGAGTATCCCAGGCCGATGGTCATCGGACGTGGAGGCTGTACCTGCGCCGGGCGACCACGAAGGCCGTCCCCGCCACCAGGAGCGCAACCACGCCCGCGACCGCCCAGGCCCAGCTCGTACCGTCGTCACTGTTCGAATTCACCGTCGATTCCGTCTCGATTGGCGGGTTCGCAAGGTAGACCGCCTCCAGGAAACGCTGCCCCATGGTCCCCTCGGCCGGCCGCTCGACGCGCCAGAAGCTGAGCGCGCCCATCTCGATGAAGAGCCCATTCGCGTTGGTATGCAAGGCCATGACGACCTGCTTACCCTCGTACTCTGCGGGGTCGATCTCGAGGCACATGATCGGCTGGCCGGGTTGCTGCACGCGAGTCGTCAGCTCAAGCTGTTCTGGCTGCACGGCGCCCGTGAGCGTGCGTTCGACACTCACATGCATCGTGGTTTCGGCCATCGGCTCCTTCTGCGCTGGCGAGTCGATGGCGGTGATTCGGCCGAGGACCACGGAGACCGCGTTCTCCGTCGGGTCGTAGTCCTGGATGACCGAACACGCCCTCGCCGGTCGAACCGGGGCCATGAACGATGCAACGGTAGCGAGCACCACTGCGATGAAGACTGGAGCGAAGATCCGAGTTGCGAGCATCATGGCTGCAACCTCCGAGAATCAATTACATCCCAAGACGCAATACCGAGCGGAAAGGTTCCCGGACCAGTCTGAGCCTGGTGCTCTCGCCTGCGAGCGACAGCAGCGCAATACTCGATCGCATGGATCCAACTCTGATTACGACGATAGCATTGCCCCTGGTGATGGCCATCGGTGGCCTGCTCGCCTGGCGCAAGACCATGAAACACGTCGCCGACGAAGAAAAGCCCGGCTGGCGCGATACCTCCCTCGACGACTGGCGGAATCAGCGGGACGCCGAAATCGAGGCCGGCCGGTCGGCCCCGGATGCAGGGAAGCAGGATGGCGATTCGAAGTAGCCTGGCCTAACGCGCGCTATCGAGCACCCGGCGCACGGCCGACGCAAGCGAAGCCGGCGAAAACGGCTTCTGCAGGAACAGGTACGGCACGACTCCGTTTTCCCCGGGGACTTCTTCGTCGTTGTAGCCGGACATCAGGATTACCCGCGTCGAGGGGTGGCTTTCGGCGAGACGCGCGGCGAGTTCGCGGCCGTTCGCGTCTGGCAGGACGAGATCGACGACAAGCACGTCGATCGGCCCGGTGTGGGACTGCGCGAGGCTGAGCCCGGCGGCGCCGTTGGCCGCTTCGAGCACGGTGTAGCCGGAGGCCCGCAGGATAGCGAGTTCGAGCGCCCGGAGGGCGTCTTCGTCTTCGACAAGGAGGACGGTCTCGTGGCCACCGGGGCGCTCCTCGCGGAGAGGCTCTTCCGGTGGCGCGATACTCGGCTCTTCGAGGCGGGGCAGGTAGATCTTGAACGTCGTCCCACTCCCCATATCGCTGTGCACGAATATGTGGCCGTCCGCCTGGCCAACTATCGACTTCAGGGTGGCGAGGCCGAGCCCTGTGCCGAATCCCTCGGCCTTCGTGGTGAAGAACGGCTCGAAGATGTGGGCTCGCGTCTCGGCATCGATGCCGGTGCCAGTATCGGACACGGCGATGAGCACATACTCACCGGCGGGCAGGTCCGGTTCGTCTGCGAGGGCGCCGTCCCCCGGGCCGGTGTTCCGGGTCGAAATCGTGAGTGTGCCGCCGCCGGGCATTGCATCGCGCGCGTTGACGGCGAGGTTCACGAGGACGAGTTCGAGCTGTCCCTGGTCGGCGCGGACGGTGCCGGCGTCCGGTGCGAGCACCGTTTCGAGGGTAACGCCGTCGCCGAGCAGCCGGAGCAGCATCTTCTCGGTGGTGCTGACTACCAGGTTCGGGTTCAGGTGCTTCGGCTCGACCGCCTGGCGGCGGCAGAACGAGAGGAGCTGGCGCGTCAGGTTCCCGGCCCTGATCCCGGCCTGGTAAATCTCCGCCACCTGCGAGCGAATCGGCTCTTCGAGCGCGCCGCTGCTCAGGACGAGGTCGCTATAGCCGTTAATGACGGTCACAAGGTTGTTGAAATCGTGGGCGACCCCGGCGGCGAGCTGGCCGACGGCCTCCATCTTCTGGGCCTGGCGAATCTGCTGCTCCAGCCGCCGCTGCTCTGTGACATCGACGTGCGACCCGAGCATGCGAATCGGCTCTGCGTTGTTCTCATCGAAGAGCAGGGAAGCCTGCGACAGGATGCGCCGATAGCTGCCATCGCGGTGGAGGAGACGGAATTCGCGCTCGTAACGATAGGTGGCCGGGTTGGCGACGAAATCGACCAGCGCCTGCAAAGACTCCGCCTTGTCGTCCGGGTGGAGGCGGTCCTCCCACTCGCTGAGCTCATCGCCTATCTCATGGTCCTCGTAGCCGAGTTGTCGCTTCAATTCGGGCGAGTAGTAGATCTTGTTCGTCTTGAGGTCGAAGTCCCAGAGGCCGACGTTACCGGCACGGGCAGCCTGCCGCATGCGCAGGTCGTTCGCCCGCAGTTCTTGCTGGGCACGCACCTGGTCCGTGATGTCGATACCCATGCCGAGGAGACAGACTTTGCCCTCGATTTCGGCGCGAATGCCATTGAAGTAGTACGGAATTTGCACACCGGTCTTCGAAAGGAAGAGTGCCTCTGTCTGGCCAAATCCCGTTCGGAATACGCGCTCGATGGCCTCCGCCACCTTCACCCGGTTTTCACCGACGAACAGGTCCAGCGGATGGAGCGAATTTATCTCGTCCGTGGTGTAGCCGGTGATCTCCTCGAATTGTTTGTTCCAGCGGATGAAGTGGCCCGACTCGTCGTACATGTAGTACACGCCCGGGAGGCTGCTGAGAATCGCTTCGTGCAGGTCGCGTTCCTGGCGAATCCGCAGCTCCGCATTCCGGCGCTCGGTGATGTCCCGCGTGACCATGCTGAAGCCGGCGTGATTGCCGAAATAATCCTTCAGGTTCGAAGTGGTGATTTCGGCGCAGAACGCGGTCCCGTCTTTGCGGGCGAGCTCGCTCTCTGCCCCGAAGAAGCCGGAGGAGAGCGCCGCCAGGCGGGCGACCGCCGGCTTGCCAATCTCGGCATCCTCAAGGTGGTAGAGCTGCTCGACCGGCTGGCCGACGATTTCGGCGGTCTGGTAGCCATAGATGCGCTCGGCACCCGGGTTCCAGCTCGCGACGCGCCCGGCGGGGTCGAGCATGAAGATTGCGTAGTCTTCAACGGATTCCACCAGCAGCCGGAACGGGTCTGCTGCGTGGTGGGCGAGGGAGGTGACGAAGGGAGAATCGGGGGGCTCGGACATGACATCCCTTTCACGCGCTCGAGCGGGAGCAGGCGAGTTGCCGGGTATAAAATCTGCGTTCCATCTCGACGCACCGTTAAAAGCCGTCAATTTGGTCGCAGAACTTCCTTATATTAGCGCATGCGGAAGCATCGCACGGACTATTTGCGTTGACAGGAGATGGAACCCCGGTGCCGAATACTGGAATCCATGTGCTGTCTGCGAATTCTTGCCGGAGTCATATTGAATGCCCCTGCGCCCAGCCCGCGAAAACGACCTCGACACCATTATCCGCCTCATCCAGGGCCTCGCCGAGTACGAACGCGAACCTGATTCGGTGACACTTGAGCGCGAGGAGTTGCGCCTCAATCTCTTCGGTCCACGGCCCTACGCAGAGGTCATCATGGCCGAGACTGACGCCGGGGAGAACGCCGGGTTCGCGCTCTTCTTCCACAACTTCAGCACCTGGACCGGCAAGCCCGGCATCTGGCTGGAGGACCTCTTCGTCTGGCCCGAACTGCGCGGCCAGGGCTTCGGCAAAGCGCTCCTGGTCGAACTCGCGCGCATCGCCGTCGAACGTGGCTGCAGCCGTTTCGAATGGTCCGTGCTCGATTGGAACGAGCCCTCGATCGCCTTCTATAAGGCCCTCGGCGCCGTGCCGATGGACGAATGGACCACCTACCGTGTGGCCGGCGAAGCGCTCACCAATCTCGCGGCGCAGGCCATGTAAAGCAGCCGCACCGCCGCTTATTCGCGACTGAACCCGACGCATGAAACACTGGCCCGGATGCGCCGATTCCCGGGCCTGTTCCTGCTGCTTTTTCTCGCCGTTGCTGCCGGATTCGCTGGTTCGCGCACTCCCGCGAGCGCCCAATCGCTGCAATGGGAAGGCTGCGGCGGGATTTACGAGTGTGCCACCCTCGTTGTCCCGCTGGATTATGCGAACCCCGGCGGCCTGAAGACGGAGCTGGCCCTCGTGCGCCGGCCCGCAGCAGACCCACAGAAGCGCATTGGCTCCCTGCTCGCGAACCCGGGCGGGCCCGGCGCCTCCGGGATCGACTTTGTGCGCGCCTGGGCGGGCGGCCTCGAAGACGAGATCCTGG